>JAAELK010000175.1 GCA_024226935.1 Desulfobacteraceae bacterium | reverse complement strand
AAATATTAAAACAAAGTCACAAAAAAGCGATATTAAAAAAGTTGTTGGTAAATGGAATGAGCCGAAAACTCAAGCGAGTTTACCCATTGATATGAGTCGAGTTTTAACAATGGATCGGTTTATATCGGCAATTTTAGTACCGGAAATAGATTCTGAACTTTCCGGGAAAGTAACTGCCCAGGTCGAACAAAATGTTTATGGAGCCCATGGCCGTAAAATTTTAGTGCCTGCCGGAACAAGAGCAATTGGCCGTTATGAATCACTTAAAAAAGTCGGAGAAGAACGCCTCTCTATTCGCTGGATGAGGCTCATTACTCCCGATGGTATCAATATTCATTGCGGTGATGCAGAAATGGTTGATTCCATGGGGAGAGTCGGGATCACAGGCGACGTTGATCGAAAATATTTCGAACGGTACGGCATGAGCCTTTTAGTTTCTGCCATTACAGCGATTTCCACCTATAGCGTTCCTGTTAGAAATGAAAATCAACAGGTGGTTGTAGAAAGCTTTGGTAAAGAACAAAGCTCTTTAGCAAAAACGATTTTGGAAGATAATTTGGAGATTAAACCCAAAATGTAAATATTCGGGTTAGTCATTCATGAGTTGATTTAAGCAAAACTCTAAACTTTTTATCAAGAGGAAAGACCCAAATATCTTTGATGGGAACACAAATTTTTCCTGGCTGCCCGCCAAGCTTCCCACGACCTTTAGTTT
>JAAELK010000174.1 GCA_024226935.1 Desulfobacteraceae bacterium | reverse complement strand
GGGTTGTAGCGGTAATTGTTGGTAAAAAGAAACATTCATACTTCTTTTAATATCAAATCATTTTACTCGTGTCCCGAACTATTTTTAAAAATTTGATAAAAACTTTACTAACCCGAATATTTACAAAAATTTTGTATTACTGAAGGATTTCGATATCCCATACTTGTCATCATAACAACATTCAGCCCTGCCGAAAATGAAGAAAGACCGGTTACAATTGATGCATTACAATGAAAAAGCGGAAGGCCTGATAAAATTGATCTGTTTTCATCATCATTCATACCGGTTATCAATGCAGTTGTTGCAGCCATAAAAACTTCATTATAATGGGTTCTGCGTACAAGTTTTGGTGTTCCCGTCGTTCCGCCGGTGTGATAAAGAGATGCAATATCATCTGGTTTTATTTTTCTCCTAAAGGTAAGTTGCTGACTATTATATTCTTCAACTTTATTATGGTAATTAATTGTTTCATCTGAACCGGTGTCACTATCAATTGCAATTATATGTTCAAGAGTAGGAATTTTGTTTTTGATTAATTTGATTTTTTCACGGATTTCTTTATTTTCAAAAGTTGTTACAATCACCTTTGTTTTTGCCCAGGTACATATGTCACAAATAGCATCTGGTTCTAATAGTGGGTTTATTGGATTGGCAATACCTGCGGTTTCGGCACCCCACAATATATAGTGAACCTCCGGTGAATTTAAAAGAATATATGATACCGAGTCATTTGGCCCGACTCCTAAATCATGGAACATGTTGGCTGTTTGTGTTATTTTTTCGATCAATGTTTTATAAGTGATTTTTATTGATTTGTCATAACGATCAGCATCATTAATATATGTAATTGCAAGAGAATCAGGATTAAGGCAAGCTGCTTTTTGTATTAGCTCAAATGTGCTTTTTTCACTGATTCTTTCTTTATAGGGGATTTTCTCAATTTTTTTAATATCACTTAAATCTCTAATAATAAATTCTTGTACCATCGAATAATCCTTATTAACTATATCTAAATAATAGTCTTTAATTGCATTAAATTTAGTGTTTATTATAGCTTGAATTTATACATTTTTGTGTATTCAATCCCATTGAATATTGGGAGATACTCTTTGTGATTATGATAATCATATATAGATAAGCCAAAAGTTGATTGTTTAAGTTTACATCCATTTTTTTGACCGGACGTTAACATCATTTTTTTAAAAAAAATAGTAAAAAGAAAAGATGTTTTTTATCCTGGAAAAGTAATTGCTGAAAATTTTTGAGTGATCCTATGATTTATGTTTTGATTTTGAAATTTTATCGAGGTAGTATGCATTTTGATGAATTCCTGTCTATGGTATGTAAATTTTTTTTGCGGGAATATATATTGTAGACAATGGGTTTTATCGGCATTTTTATTTGTTTCTACTGGTCGTGGGTTGTTCTTCTGGTGAGATTTCCTTCTCAAGAGAGCAACTAAATCTTACAATTTTGATTACAGGAGACAATTTGTTATGAAAAAAATCATCATCATAGGTTTTTGTTTAATGTTTCAATTATCCGTTGTTTCAATCAGCCACGCCGGTTGGTTTGATGATGTGGTTGACTGGGTTGAGAATGCAAAAGATGATGTGGTTGACTGGGTGGATGGTGCCAAAGATGATGTTTCTCTTTGGTTTGAAAATGCAGATAAAGATATTGTAGACTGGTTCAAAAATGCAAATGAAGATACTCTCAACTGGTTTAAGACCGCCGATAAGGATGTGGCTGATTGGTTTAAAACCGCCGGAAGTGATACCAAAATATTTCTGGATTTTGTACAGGAAGTGACCCATTGTGTCGGTTATTCTTCTTCGGGGTCAATTCCTTTTAAAATTCCTGACAACCTGGCGAGTACAACGGGGCAATTCAGCGTTTTAACTTACAATATCCATGGATTTCCTGAGTTTATACAAGGCATTAGTGAGGCTGAAATGAGAAGAGTGTCTGCTTTGATTGAATCGTGGGATATCGATATTGCCGGTATCCAGGAAGACTGGGTGACTCATGAAGAACTGATCTCCCAGTTGACAACCAGCACCTATCCCTATCGTACGAATCATTATTGTGGAACTCCTGTAACATTTGGTGATGGATTGGCAACCTTTTCCGGGTTTGCCTTTGATCCCGATGCTTCGGTGCGATATCAGTTTAACGCTTGTGACGGAACATTAATGGAGTTTATCAAAGGAGAAATCAACAGCCCTGATTGCGCCACTGAAAAGGGGTTTTCCATGAGTCGTATTTATATTGCCAATGACTTGATAGTGGATTTTTATACCCTCCACCATAACACCGGCGGCAACTATGGTGTAAACAGTATTAATATGGAACAGGTTGCAGAGTATATGGCCGCAAATTCTTCGGGAAATGTGATCGTTTTGACGGGGGATTTTAATATGGGATCCAACGATAGGGTGATGGAAGATTTTGCGAACAATAACGGGTTTACCTTTGTTTGTGAGGAGCTTGGTGTAGGTTGTGGAATTGATATGATTCTTTACAAAGGCACCAATCAGTATAAGTTGAGTGCTGTATCACAGGAGAAACTGGATGGGGAAAATTTAAGTGATCATGATCCAAGAAAGGCAGTCCTTCAATGGGAAAAAAATCCAGTGAATCTTGCCCTTGGCAAGGAAACTATGCAGTCTTCAACCGGATGGGATGGTGTTTCTTCCCGTGCCGTTGATGGTAATATGGACGGTAACTATTCCGGTGCAAATTCGGTTACCCATACGCAAAATGATCTGAATGCCTGGTGGCAGGTTGATCTGGGAGTAAGTTCCGATATTTTTGAAATCGTGATTAATAATCGAACCGATTGCTGTGCCGATCGTCTCAGCAATTTTTATGTGTTTGTCTCGAATTCCTCCATGCATGATAAAACCCTAGGTGAGCTCATGGCTGATCCTCTAGTTGATTTTTCCTTTTATGGAGGTGCCGTTGATGGTGTCGCATCTTTGCCTGTTTCAGCCCCAGGGCGGTTTGTGAAAATTCAGCTTGAAGGGCAAAATCATCTTTCCCTGGCAGAAGTAAGGATTTTGGGAAATGAAGGTATAAAGCAGGTTACAAATCTTGAATTGTCACTGTTGGGTGCCCATGGCAATTATTTTGTTGCAGAAGGTAATGGTGGACGAACTGTGAATGCCGATAGATCAGCTATCGGGGCCTGGGAAAGGTTTATATTAACAGGTATTGCCTCCTATTCCAATTGTGTGGTGGATGGAGATCCGGTTAATATCAGAACCGGCGGGGGGATGTATTTTAGTGCCCAGAGTAATGGCAATTTAGATGCCGACAGAGTGGCAGCCCGTTCATGGGAAACATTCACCCTGATTAATCACAGCGATTCCGTGGGGTGTCTTGAAGATGGTGATATTATTTCCTTGAAAAGTTACCATAATAATTATGTGGTTGCTGAAAGCAATGGCAGGGCTAACGCAAATCGTTCTGCCATAGGGCCCTGGGAAAAAATCCAAGTGATTTTTAACTAAATAAACCTGGTAAAATTTAAAACCCTTTCTCCTTGGAAAGGGTTTTAAATTTTATCCAAAGTTCTCTAACGGCTATTTTGACTGTCCTACGCTTTTCCATCGATCCCGGCATTCTCTTTATCAATTCTTAATTGTTACAATAAATTGTTCAGTGAGTAATATCGCCTTCAAATCTCCAATTCAGATCCTGCCGATTGCGATCCATGGGAGGGGAGGAATTGGCTTTTCCTGCTTTAATCAATATGCCGGTATCCAGGAAAATTTTTATTAAAAATTAAAAACCACGTCCTGTGGGCGTGGTCATCGTCAGAAGGCTATGCCTGAAGGATCTACCCATGGTATTAATTTAATCGGTTATCCCCATAACAGATTAAAGGAAAAAACCATGAGTAGATTTG
>JAAELK010000173.1 GCA_024226935.1 Desulfobacteraceae bacterium | reverse complement strand
ACTTTGGTAGAAAGGAGGATAAAAAAGTTCTGTGAGAATTCGGGGAATACAATACATAATTAGTGCTTGAACAAAAACTCACCCATCTGCCGCGTTGCTGCAAAAGTATGAAATCCTCATGTACTGGAGTACACTCCGGTTTCAAACTTTTTTGCACCTTGCATATGGGCAAGTTTTCATCTAAGAACGGGTTTTCGGTCAGCCACTAATTAAACTCAACAATGATTATCCTTGTCAAAAGTATCCCAGGGGGCCAAAATGCTCCAGGATACAAAAAACTATTGGAAACGATAATTTAGCTAAAGGAAACAAGTGATAAAAATTAGAAACTACAGAGATGGCGACCATAAAGCTCTATGGTTAATTTTCTTTAATACCATTAGAAATATCAACGTGTGTGATTATAACCAAGAACAAGTTGAAGCGTGGGCACCAAGCGAATACAACGAAACAAAGTGGTTGACCCGTATGAATGGAATAAACCCATTTGTTGCAGAAATTGAAAATAATATTGTGGGTTATGCGGACATTCAAAACGATGGTTATATTGATCATTTTTTCTGTCATCATGATTGGCAAGGGAAAGGAGTTGGTTCATTGCTCATGGGTGAAATTCACAATAAAGCAAATTCTCAGAAAATAGAACGCCTTTATTCCGAGGTTAGTGTTACTGCAAGGCCGTTTTTTTTAAAGAAAGACTTTAAAGTAGTTCAAAAACAGCAAGTGAATATAAATGGTCAAGCACTCACAAATTTCTTCATGGAAAAACATTTAAAACATTGCTAACGAATAAGGAAGTTTGCTGCAAGCGGGGGAATCCATGACCATTTGGCGAAAATGGCAGTGTTGCCAAATCCGCCAAATGCCGATTTATTCCAAGGTTTTACCGTTGCACAGGTAGCTGAGAAGCACGGTTGGACAGATTCAATGGTCTGGTCACTGGCTCTGGAAGACAAAGATGATCGGAAATATGTGAAATACCAGGAAGTGCTTGAAAAGCAATAAGAACAATAAGATTTTTGCTATGAAATAGGGGATAACCACTTATTCTTTGTTTTCGAAGTCAGTAATATTAATATTTCAATATAGATAAAAATATTAAAGCTATAATTAAAAAGATTCGTGCTTGGGGCTATATTTGTGATAATCATGATGAGCTTTATTTTCAAATGCAAAATATGATAAAAAAATAAGCTACAACTGGCTTATGGCGGCCTCATTAAAATTATAAAGGAGATATTGAAAATGAAATCATCTATCAAAATTTTTTTAGCAATGGTAACAATCTTATTGTTTTTGGGAGGCTGTGCTGCAAACAGAGGTATTGTAAATCTTCAAATACCTGAGCCTAACATCTCCACCAATTTTAATGGGAAAACAATATTTATAAGCTCTGTGACTGACAATAGAATTTTTCAACAAAACCCAATCAGTCCAGATATTCCATCATTAGGTTTTGGTGGTGCTGACAACGCCTCAAATGATTTAAAAAAAAGAGCAATTGCCAGGAAAAGAAATGGCTTCGGAAAAGCCTTGGGAGACATTCTTTTAGAAGAAAATCAAACTGTCGAATCAATTATAAAAAAAGGATTAATAAAATCATTCCACGAACTTGGCTACGAAGTGATAGATAAAAAAGAAAACGTAAAAACAAACACTATAATAGTGGACATTTCAATCGATAAATTTTGGTCTTGGATGAATCCAGGATTTTGGGCAATTACCCTGAGTTCAGAGATTGAGACTACAATAATTTTAATGAATCCCAAAGTAGAAACAAAAGAAATTTATGTGAAATCCCAAGGCAATTACCTATTAGCCAGTGGTGAAAACTGGATAAAGATTATGAATGAAAGCCTTCAGCAATTCAACGACAAGGTCAAAGAAAATTTTTAATTTTACTCAAAGCAAATAACCCAAGGTCTAAAGAAACGTGAAAATTTTATAGTAGACGGCCCTGACCAGGCAATATTTAGGGTGTGGGATCTATCTGGATATAAATATATCCGCCCCGTCCATAACCAAAATGTTTGAATACGTGGTTATAATGGGTGGATATGCCTTTATAAAAGGCCTTAAAGGAAATTTGGTAGGGGTATGGCTGGGATGGGTCCACATCCAGAAGGGTGACCTTTTTGGTGTTCAGGTTAAATCCCCCCACTGGGGATATATGGGGGATATTCAGATCCCGGATAAAGCTGCCCTGGTCAAAGTGGGCAATGATCAAGCAATTGCCCTGGGTTTCAAATTGTGCAAGCCGGGATAAAAGAATCTTTTGTATGGACCTGGAAGATTTTTCTTCTCTTTTTGCCTGGACAATTTCCAGGGAGTTGTAATTGATTTTATAGGCATCCAGGCTGGCTTTTACTACCTGGCCGAGTACTTCCAGGGGAAGTCCGCGACGTCCTTTGTACCCGTTGGTTCCCATCCGTTCTTTCCAATGGGCGGCCCTTACTTTTTCAAGGATATCCTGCTGGGTGACGGGAGTGTGGGGCAGGGTATTGGTTGTTTCCAGAATGGCGTTGATTACAGATACCACCGAGGCAACGGAACAAGAAGATTCGTGGAATTGTTTGACATGGTGGTAAAATAAGGTAAATATTCGGGTTAGTCATTCATGAGTTGATTTAAGCAAAACTCTAAACTTTTTATCAAGAGGAAAGACCCAAATATCTTTGATGGGAACACAAATTTTTCCTGGCTGCCCGCCAAGCTTCCCACGACCTTTAGTTT
>JAAELK010000172.1 GCA_024226935.1 Desulfobacteraceae bacterium | reverse complement strand
TGAATTTATATTGCCCCAACTTCATCATAATTTTAGTCATGGAGCCTCCTTCCCCTTCTTTTCTCAATAAGCCGCATTGCTTCATCCGCTATTGATTTAGGACTCTGGCCAGGTGATGGATAAATATTAATTGCTAAAGGCCCATCAGCAAGCGCCGGTACCTGGGCCGGTGGTGGCACCTTGGCAAGTGCCTGGGCCGGGGCCGGTGGTGACGGCTTGGATTTCATGGCAGTTCCGGCAGCCTCTCCTATCTTTTCTCCAAACAGACTGCCTAAAATACCTCCGGCAATACCGCCGATTATCGTACCCACTACGGGTACCACACTGCCTATTGCCGCCCCGGCTGCGGCACCGGCCAAACCGCCTCCGGACCTACCCAAAGAGCCTCCTATCTTTCTGGAATCACCGGTTTTTATGGCACTTCCCAGATCAACAAGACCTGCCACGGCTGCAATTGGCCCCCCCACCCGACCAAGTAAACGGCTACTTTTTCTTAGAAAACCGCCACCTTTAAACAATCTCGAAAGACCACCACCTTTGAACAATCTCGAAAGTCTGCCCCTTTTTGATACCCGTGAAAGCCTGCCACTTTTACCTCTTTTTTTACCCCTTCTTTTCCTTCTGCCATTACTATCACCGTCTTCTAAACTTCTTAATCCCCTGGAAGCAGGCCAGTTGACTATGCGGACATTTTGTACATCCATGCCCATACCAAGTCCTAAGTTGCCAGACCGGCCACCGCCTCTTTTTCTCTTCCCGCCAAACAGCCCCTTCACCCCTTGGTACAACCCCACGCCTTTTCTTATGGCCAAAGCACCGAGCAGTCCTCCACCGGCCACGGTAAGTCCCGTAAAAAGACGATTAGCTCCTTCCGATCCCAACGTATCCAGCAGTTTTGTCACGCTTTCAATAGGTCCAGTAAGGCGCAGGTCAGCAAACTTTTCCCAGGAGGCTGCAATCATGGTCAAAGACGCATTAAAGGTTCTTGCAGCCCGAGCTGAGTCATCCATTACACCTTGACCATTAGCCTGAACCTTGTATAGCTTATCAATCGTCTCAAGCCCACCTGTACGCTGGAATTCACCCATGCCATGGTTAAAGGATTTCATTGCCTCAGAATCAAATACCTCTCCCAACACAACGGTGTCGGCATCTGCTGTTTGAATGATCTCCTTTATCAATTCGTTGATCGGTCTTAGTACCCGTTTGCCTTCGGCCAGTTTCTCAGGATCAAATAATTCCAATCCCATTTTTTCCAACTTTTTGATTTTAACTGGATCTGTCAGAGAACGTATCACAGCCTCAAATGCGGTTGCAGCCTGTTCCGAAGATCCAGTACCCATACGGATTATCTGTAAGGCTGCTCCCATCTCCCTTAAGGCCGTTGTTCCTGAACGGCCCGTGGCGGTATAAGCAGTGATAACTCTTGGTCCCAATGAAGCCAAGTTTTGGAGGGTGAACGCCCCGGCTTTACCCTGGACATTAAGTATATCAAGGGCTTCAATCACTTTTTCAGGCCCCCGGATGCCCGTTTTTTCAAACTCACCGAAAATCTCACCAATATTAGTACCGTTAGCACCGGTTGCTTGAATAGCAAGACCTATGTTGCGCATGTTCTTTTCGGCAAAGGCCAGATTCCCGGTCTTTTCAACAATAGATTCAATACCGGCCAGGATCTCTTTAGGATCCACCCGGATATCCTCTTGAAGAGCTGTGGCATATATATCTTTTTTGAGCTGTTTCATTTTCTCAGAAGACAGGCCAGCTTGAATCCCAAGGCGTTCCAACCGCTCCTGGGCATTACCAACATTGCGGATTGTCATCCCGGCTCCCACCGTGCCCACAAGACCGGTATATCTATTGGAGACACCGTCCAAACCCTTGTTCATCAGATCAACTGCCTGGCGTTGCTTTTTCAGGTCACCTGTGCTCTTGCGGATAGATTTACTCCATGTCCTCATCGTCCGGGAGCTGCGCTGATAAGCCCGGGTCAAAAGCCCTGTCTTCCGTTCGGTATTACCCAGGGCACGAGTCTGGGTATTGGCAGCAGACTTGGTTAACCCGCCCGAACGTCGAGCTTCGCTCCCAATCTTCTCAAGGCCTTTTGCAGTCTGATTAAGATTGGTCTGAAGGGAAGAATCTCGCCTTGCCGTCAATTTTAATCCAACTTTCAGATCACGCCCCATGCTCAATTTCCTTTAAAGTATTGTGCCATTCTGCCAGTTCTTCCAGATCCATATCTTTTAATTCCGACAGGGGCTGCCCCAGTCCACGAGCCGTTTTTGCTACGACTCTTCTAAGGTCGCCCCTGAGCGCTCCGGGAAGCGTAACTCATCATATGCATCATTCACCCGTTCCCAGTCACTGGCGTATA
>JAAELK010000171.1 GCA_024226935.1 Desulfobacteraceae bacterium | reverse complement strand
TTGACTGTATGCCTGGAATGAGCTGTCTCACTTGTGATTTCTCTGATCTTTTTGCTATAAACCCTGTGTGCAATCCGTATGTACTCGTATTGATCCAGTGTTAGCATCCTCCTATCCTCTGACAATCGATTTTCCCTCTTGAAATTCGTATTATCAGAAGTCTATTACAGGTGGGTCAATTTTGGGTTATAATTTCTTGCTTTAATGGGTCAATTTTAGGTTATCAAAACTATTTCTATCTGCATTCAACTGTCTAAGCCATGAGTACACATACTGAAGTGTGAATACATTCTTTTTAATCACAAGGATGACTGGCCTATCACTACTATATGCATCAAGGTCTGCAGGGATAATTCCTACATTATTTTTGCTGAAATCATTCGATGTGTTTGTCAAAGGAATAGGAAAAGTTCTATTTCTGTTTAATTCTCCAACCCCGACAATTTCTCCTGTTTCTCCGTCTCTTCCTATGAAGCCTTTATCTATCCTTGCTTGAGTCTGTTTCCTAAGATTATTATGTATGCCGGCTATTACAATAATGAACCGGTAGCCGGCATCTGCTGCTTTGGCAAGTAATCCAATATAATTTGCAGTTTTACCGGATTGAACATGACCAATGACAAGACCTCTTCGATCCCACTGCCCCTGTGTTTCGGGGTCTTTTAAAAGCCCAAGTATTTTTGATGTGACTTCTCCAATGGTATGGATTACTTTAGGCGCCCATCTTTCTTCTTCCAAAAGGCTTTTATAATCGTTCCAGTATTCCCAGTTGATGTCTTTTTTCTTAAGAGCCCACTCCCTATCATGATCATCCTCATGATCAATCAATGAAACGCCCTCATCCATGGTTGTAATAAGCTTTGACTCAACTGATTTAATAACTTTGTCTATGTCAATTATCTTCACCCTAATAGCAGTTGCTAACCTCTGAGCTTGAGTTTTAATATCTTCTCTCTGTGGTGGGGGGTCAGCGTCTTTAAAGGTAGTCAGAAGCATCCGCTCTACAACTTCATCATTCATCTCTTTTTCTCCTGTAAAAATTTATCTATAATTTGTTGATAATCGCTGAAGGGCTTTAAAAAGCGCACAACATCCCTGAAAGCATTTTCATCTGAGGCCCCGTTTTCGTTCACTGCCTGCCAAAGAATTTCAAGCCTTTCCATGAGGCTACCCTCATCAATGCTTTTCGTTTTTTCAAACTTCTGAGGATCTACAGAGTAGTCTGAATATATCAAGTCGATTGGAATTGATGTTTCAATGGCAGAAAATAATTCTTTTATTCTGGCTTGGTCTTTATCATTTATGGATCTACTCACGGCTTTGGCAATCGGATGATCTCTATTCAATGTGTATTCTATCCCACCATGTCCTGCGATCCTCATCCATACAGGTTTTGGCATCCTTTGATAAAGTCTCTTGCCTCTACCTGTATGGACTTTAATACTCTGATCAGTAATTTTACCGATGATTTTTTTTAATTGTTCTCTTACAGGAAAAGGAGGGTGGGCCCTCGATTTTTTGATGTCAATCGTCCAATATTCATCAAGCGCGGTAGGAAAGTCTATCCTGACTCGTGCAAGTTTTGTCGGTTCCCCTTTGGCAATCAGTCGAAACCAATCTCCCCATGCCATAAGTCTGTAATTTCGATAAACATAGACCCCTTGATTGTTAAGAAAATTACTTCGATTGTTATAGTAATCCCTCTCTTGATTTGACAATTTACTATGATGTGGGAGGATATAGGGCTGAATAATAATTTTTTCACCGTTTATTCGAATAATTTCCTTTTGAAGGATCTGGAGCGCGTCGTTTGAAGAACAGAATGGATCAAAAGATGAAATAGGATGATTGTTAATTGAAATACTGATTTTTTTCTGTTTATAAGCTTCTCCCGAAAGGAATCGATGAAAAACAAGAGCTAGGTGCTTTTCCACAAGATTGATCTTACTGTAGAAAAGGCTTTCATTTATAAAATCTGTTTCACTTTCAGATAAACGATCAAGGTTTTCCCATAATACAAGTGTGCCTTTTTCTCCAAGAAATTCTATATATGGGGTTGATTGAATCTCATCCTTATCAAGACTTCCAATTATCCACTCATCTCTCAGGCTTATCAACACAAGATCCCAGACAGCTCCTGATATCAAACCATTTTTCTTTGATATTACTGTGAGTTTTGTACATTGAGAAAATGAAGCGGTTTTCAATCCTAAGCCAAATCTACCCAAATCGTAAACACCTCTTTCAGAATTAGGACCTTTTGCCCCACAGCGCATCGACTCGATTAATTCTGCATCCGTCATTCCATTCCCATCATCAATGATCCCAAGTTTTTTATTTGCCCCATGGATATCAAATAAAATATTTATATTACTGGCTCCTGCAGAGATACTATTGTCAATTATATCTGCAATAGCTGTCTCTAAGGAATATCCCAAATCCCTCATAGATTCCGAAAGAGCAGCAGCTTTAGGAGGAAGGTGTACTTCTTTCATTTAATTGTATCTCGCTTTTATTTTAAAATAGATCATTTTTAAAAGCAGACTTTAAATCTGATAAATTTTTTGTCTGACATTCCCATACAACGATTACTTTCCAACCCTTGTCTTTTAATTGTTGAATTTTGATCTTATCCCGCCTTACATTGCTTTCAAATTTTTTTTTCCAGAACGTTACTCTGCTTTTCGGGTTATAAGCATATTTGCAGTCTTTGTGCCTGTGCCAGAAACACCCATGAATAAAAATTATTGTTTTATGCTTAGGAAGAACAATGTCGGGTTTCCCCGGCAGGTCTTTCCTATGTAGTCTGAAACGATAGCCTGATCTATGAAGGAATGATCTTACCCTGAATTCTGGTTTCGTATCCTTCCCTTTAATACGTGACATATTCCAACTTCTTTTTTTTCGGGTCAAGGTGTCCACAATATTAGACCACCCTTCTCAACAAATCATCAATATTTCTACCTTTATTCTGTTTTATGACTTTATAATCACCACCCGGCGCTTTCTCTTTGCAGAACTTTCTGAAAAAACTCCTCAAAGCCAAAGTCTGATATGCATGTTTGTCTTTCTCAATGGATAACTTAATATTGAAAGGATATATTTGTTTTTTCTGGAAAGTGAAAAATATTTCTCCTAATCTACCGGGGCCCGCAAACATATCTATGATTGATATTGTATTTTTGATTATGAACCTCGTTTCATTTTTTTTCCATAATTCACATGACTTCCCCAATATCACTAAAAAATGGTTCTGTAAATCAGAGATTCCCTGATTTATAGGCTGTTAGAAAAACTAAATGGAGTATTTCCAATTTCTAAGGATCTAAAAACTCCTTTACGGCTAAAGTGAATACTAATAAACAAAATTCGAGTTAATCTCCCTCGAAAAAACAAAGACAAAGTTAAACTAACTTTGGTAACTCAAGCATGGCTCTTTTTTAGGAAAGATATAAAAAAAAAGTTTTCTGAAAAACACAAAAAAATTCCGGATACAAATCGCTAAGTATTCGATGTATTTTCTTGCATCATTGTGCAATAAAAAACTAAGCGGGTCAGTATTTATGAGGTGCTATCAAAGTCCTCTCACGCCGGAAATCCTTACCGGCGTGATTTGCCGAAATCAAATCAAAAATCAAATTTTATTTCTACCTGTAATATTTTACCGCTATTAAATTATCAATACCACTTTACTCAGGCTATAGTTCTGTCTTTGCCAAATTCCAAATAGCAAAAAATTATTCCATGCAGCATTATATTCACCAAGACAGAGGCAGGGCAAGAAAGTAAGGTTTGCAGCGGATTTGAATGGCAGCGTGTCCCATTCACCTCGGAAACAGGACACGAGGTCCTGTGAGAATGAGCGAAAAGCCTTACCTTTCTCCCCGCCGGTCCCTGTTAAATATTCCTGAAATCCAAATAGTTTTAGCCCACACCACCCGGCAGCTGATCACAGTGGCACCCCTGATGCGGCTTCCCAAATAGTTAACATGGGATATATGCGTTGTACTTCCAATCCAATTTCAAGAATAAAACCTGAAAAACCTTTTTGAATCTTGTACAGGCCGATACAGTCTTTTCCATGTGTGCATACTTCTGGATCATAATCCAGAATAAATCGGCATTTAGCGGATTTGGCAACACTGCCATTTTCGCTAAATGATCATTAATTGTCTTTTGAGCCAGCCCCACTCTTTTTGCAATCCTGTCCCGGGGCTGAACTTTTCTGCCTTGGAGGTGAAAGGGCCTGCCCTCCTGAAGATGTGGGCGGCATACCCGGTTATTTTGAATTTTGCAAGGCAGTTAAAGACCCCGGCCATAGAGAGCATAAAAGCTACATTGAATGGTACGCAGGTAATTATGACAGTGAAAATTTTAATGCCCAAATCACCAATTGGGAGTTGATGAAATATCTGCGCTGGTCCAGGGACAGGTATAAAAGCTGGTATGAATTTGAATAAAACTTAATACAGCAAAATCCCACCAGCTTTTAAACAAGGGGTAATCTTACGGGATTACCCCTTATTTAAAGTCGGTTAAAATAAAAAAGAATAGTATTGATTTTTACATTCCATCTTTGTAATTTAAGTTGTAATTTGATTGGACTGTTGCTTTGTGCTCATGCCCTGAGAAGGTTGGTTCAAATACTATAATCCAAGTATAGAGAGGCTTTTAAACGGCCATGGAGTAAGAAAAAAGGAAGACAGATGGTTGTCTGTAGATGAAATTGCAGAATATTTTGGAGTCAGACGAGATACGATCTACCGGTGGATCAATGATAAGGGAATGCCTGCTCATAAAATAGGCCGTCTTTGGAAATTCAAAAAAGATGAAACCGACGAGTGGGTTCGCGAAAGAAAAGCTGGAGAAGTGATCAAAGGGAAATAACAGAATCAGGAGTTTATAGATGACAAGTAATCAACAACGTGCAGCATTGCAGCACCAAATTTGGCAGATCGCCAATGATGTACGCGGCGCAGTGGATGGCTGGGACTTTAAGCAATATGTACTCGGAGCCCTTTTTTACCGTTTTATCAGTAAAAACTTTTCCAGCTACATTGAAGCCGGTGATGACAGCATTAACTATGCAGAGTTGAAAACCACGGGGGCCAGGATCGACCAACTGCGCGTGGATATTGACGCCATTGTTGCGGAGATTGAAGGAGGTGACCAATGATTCTGGAAAATAAACTCAACATCACCAATCAGGTTGAACTTGCCAAGGCCGAAGAAAAAATCAGTAAGCAAAAGGCCAAGCAGCTGTTTGATTCCGGTGATATTGCAAAAGTAGAGGTCGGCACATTCTCCGGGCTTAGTTTTATCCACACCTATTTATTCGAAGATATTTATGACTTTGCCGGTAAAATGCGCACCGTGAATATTGCCAAGGGCAATTTCCGTTTTGCGCCGCTCATGTATCTGGAAGCATCCCTGAAACACATAGATTCCATGCCGGAAAGCAACTTTGATCAAATCATCGAAAAATATGTAGAGATGAACATTGCCCATCCCTTCCGCGAGGGCAACGGCCGCGCCACTCGCATCTGGATTGATCTCATCCTTAAAAATAAGATCAAACAGGTGGTGGATTGGAATCTGGTGGATAAAGAAGAGTATCTGTCCGCCATGGAGCGCAGTGTAGTCAAAGATGTAGAAATCAAAGTATTATTAAAACAAGCGTTAACCGACAAAATTAACGACCGTGCGTTGTTTATGAAAGGTATTGATGTCAGCTATTTCTATGAAGGCTATAGCGAATTTAAGACCGAGGAGCTGTAGCCATGGGTAATATAAGTTTTATGGAAAAGCTGCTGGCGTGTTTTTATTCCAGAAATCAGTTCAAAGGAAGGTTTCATATCAGGCACATTCCCGCCGGTCAGTTTTATCCGAAGAGGATTGCCAAGCCCATCAACAACAGCGTGAATTTTTGTAGTCAGACCGCCTTTGCTTCTCCCGATTGCCTGGGAATATTGTCCCCCTTGTGCACCGCAACCATGTTGATGGAGTTTTACATAGGAGCCATCTATCATACTGGATTCTGTATCCACATCTTTTACAAGTTTGTCAAAACCGTCCATGCTGCGATGGTGGTCCATTTCGCAAATCTTTTATAAACAGTTTGCCATGGACCAAATGCTCAAACCACGTGTAAAAAAATATGAATAAAGACTGATAAAGTTTTGAATTTTGTACAGGCCGATACAGTCTTTTCCATGTGTGCATACTTCTGGATCATAATCCAGGATAAATCGGCATTTAGGGAATTTGGCAACACTGCCATTTTCCCTAAATGATCATTAATTGTCTTTTGAGCCAGCCCCATTTTTTTTGCAATCCTGTCCTGGGGGATATCAAGGCGACTCATGCGAAATATCTTTACAGGCAATAGAAATATTGATACACATTTTGGCCATTAGTTTTTTTGTTTATACTGATCGGATGTCATTCAAATTTACAAGATATACAGGTTCGTATAAGCACTTGTTGTGGTATTGAGTAAAAACAAAGGAGAGAAATGAATTTTTCAGCCCTTGATCCGTTTGGCCAAGCACTTCTTGCTTATTGGCGAGGTAATAAATCTACTCTTCTTATCCATGAGTTTAAGCATAGGAAAGCACTGTCACTTCATGTCTCCGTTTTTTTTCGAAGTATCAAAGACTTTTTCCCAACAGAAAATGCCTTTGAATACTGTAGAGGCCGTATTCTTGTTGTGGGGGCTGGGACCGGGGTCCATGCATTAGAACTTGAACGGCAAGGGTATGAAGTTACTGCCATAGAAGTCAGTCCTCAAGCTGTACAAATAATGAAAGAACGTGGGATTAAGGATATCAGACAGCAGAACTTTTTTAAATTCAAAGGAGAATTATACGACACTATACTTATGTTAGGACATAATATTGGAATTTGTGAAACAATAGATGGAATAAAGACTTTGCTTCACAGATGCGAGTTACTTCTCAGGCCCGGCGGACAGCTGTTGGTAAACTCAGTTGATGAATCTGTCTTTCTTGAATCTGTAGATCACCAAGGGTACCCAGGTGAACTGGAATTTCGTCTATGCCATGAAGGAAACTTCGGTCCTTGGATGCGTTGGCTTCACGTAGACTTTGATACATTGTCATCACAAGCTCTTGGGTGTGGCTGGTCCACTAAGAAGCTCGTTGGCATTAAAGAAGGGGGATTTCTCGCAAGATTAAATCCGAATATATCAAACGGATAATCAACTAATCGAATTACTTGGGAACACTGAAAACAAATCTGGCACCTTTGTATAATTATAAAGGGTTTTCAGGTTCTACTGCATAATAGCCGTGTATATAGCCGTTATTAAATGGGCTCTCGATTTTGCAGATAGAAAAAATGAGTCTTGAACCATTTATGGCCTTGATAGCAGCCTTTTTTCCTGTAATTTTTCCACCAGCAAGGTCTATTACGCTCCCGAACGTTATAATCGTTGTTTCAGCTGAGAGTTGGACCCCTGTTAATTTGATTCTTGATTCCCGTGTATGCAATGCAACATCATTTCCAATAACTTTACTGTTTTCTATTACGATATCATCAGAGTCAATCACCTGGATGAATTCTGTTTCCAGATTTTCCAGTCGTATATTTTTGCAGTCGGATATTTCAATTGACTTATAGTATCCTGTCAGGGTGATGTTTTGTTTGTTTGATAATACAGCCACACGATCGGTCTTCTGGAGTTTTTGCACTGGGGCTTGCCATGTTTGTGTTACAAGTGCGTCCTGGACCAAGCGGTTAAACTCACGAGGACTTTCAAGTATGGGATTATGGCCTGTTTCAGGCATGATGTTTAATTGAGTTTTCTCCAGTATATAGTTCAACATTTTTCCTGTACGAATTGGAGTCGTTGGATCATTTGCTCCCCATATTATGATTGCCGGGACATTCACTTGATAGATTAGTTTACTAAAATCAAAATTTGCCAGGGCCAGGCTGGCTATTTTATGGGGATCACCACTAAGATACCGGCTACGAAGGTCAGCTGATTCTAGGACCTTTTCAAGCTTGGTTGACAAGTCAGGAGATTCCATGGCGTCCAGAGTATGGCTCGCAAACATGCCAAACAACTTAGTGGGGTATTTTAGCAGATCTTCATTCTTTTTGTGCATATTCTTCATGATATGCTGGGTCAAGCCCATGCGATGAATGACTCCACTAACATCAGCCAGGATCAGCCGTTGTAGGTTGTCAGGTTGCGTGGCTGCATAGCTAAGTGCGACTGCTCCCCCAAGAGAATGTCCGATTATAATAAATTGTCGATCACGAATATAATGGTCCTTCACCCATTTAATAAACTTGGAATAAAATAATGGCGAATACAAAATATTTTGCTTACTGGAACGGCCGAAACCCGGTAGATCAAAAGTAACCACATGATATTGTTCGGCCAACTCTGGTATTAAGTGGCGCCAATTAAGTGATCCTTCGTCTCCTACCCCATGTATCAAAAGAATGCTTACCGGGTTTCCCATTCCAGCTTCATAGATATATGTTTCTCCTTTGGAAACCGGGTCAACCACGACGTGTTCCATTGAGCCTGGGATTTTAGGAAGAGATGGAATCGAGATTGTTGTATTAGGGAGATTCTGAGTTGAAAATGAACATGAGGTCGCAAATATTGAGAAGGATAAAATAATGATGCCTATATTTAAATCTAATCGCATTGATTTCCTCCCGATCATTATTAAAATTGACTGCGATCGCTGGAGTGATCGTTGAAGCGCTTCGATTTAGACAAAACTTCTCTGACTGCTGTGGCCAATTGGATTTTTTTAAGCGGTTTCTCTATATATTGACTTATTCCTATTTTGAGAGCGGTTTCTCTATCAATTTTATAACTGAAACCAGTACACATAATGATTGGCATCTCCGGGTTAACTTCTAATACTTTTTGTGTTAATTGATCGCCAGTGAGATGCGGCATGGTCATATCTGTAATAATCAAGTCGAATAGGAACGGATCAGTTTTTATTAAATCCAGTGCTTGGACCGGATTGGTTTCTGTTACAACGCTGTAACCAAGGCGCTCAAGAATGTCTGCTCCTATTTTAAGCAGCTCTTTTTCATCGTCTATAAAAAGGATTTTTTCATTTCCAGTGGGAATTATATCCAAAGGTTTCTCTTCTTGGATTAATTTTTTATCTACTAATGGAAATAAAATCTTAAATGTAGTTCCTTGCCCGGGTTCACTGTAAACTGAGATAGCGCCATTATAACTTTCCACGATGCCATGCACTACGGCAAGTCCCATACCCGTGCCTTTTCCAATCTCTTTAGTAGTATAATACGGATCAAATACTTTGTCTAAAATCGAATTGTCAATGCCAATTCCAGTATCTGTAAAGGCCAATTGAACATATACTCCAGGTTCAATATCCTGAAACTGATATCGTGATATGTTGTCCAATTGTGTTTCAGATAAACTTATTGTCAGAATGCCTCCATTCTCATCCATGGCATGGGAAGCGTTGGTGCACATATTAATCAATATTTGATGAATCTCTGTGGGATCGGCTTCGATTATACCTTCTGTATCTTTTACATCAAGTTGAATTTCAATGGTCGATGGTATGGATGACCGAATTAGCTTTATTGACTCTTTAATGATTGGGAGAATGCTTATATTTTTTTGGATCTGATTGGTTTTCCGACTAAAGCTTAACAGCTGCTTTACAATTTCTTTTGCCCGCATACCGGCTATTTTTATTTCTTCAAGATTGTTGTGGGCTGGATTCCAATCAGGAACATCATCCATAGCCAACTCGGTATTCCCTATAATTATGCCCAATATATTATTAAAGTCATGTGCAATGCCGCCGGCTAGAGTTCCAATAGCCTCCATTTTGTAGGCCTGCCGCAGTTTGGCCTCCACCTCCTTGCGTTCCGCTATTTCCTGCGACAACTTTTCCCACGACTGCTGCAACTCCTGCGTGCGCTGCTCGACCTTCGCCTCAAGCTCATCATGAGCCTTATGCAGTGCATTTTCAGTCTTTTTAAGCTCCGTAACATCCTGGACCGAGCCGATCGAGATAAGCGGGTTACCTGCCCCATCGAAATCGGTACGACAGTGCTCTGTAACATATTTAATCCGACCATCGGCCATCAGCAGGCGGTGGGTGATATTATAGGGACGTTGATCTTTTAATGACTGTTGATAGGCACCATTGACCGCATCCCGATCTTCTGGATGAACAGCGACAAGAAATGCTTCATAGGAAGGCTTAAATTGCGTGAGATCTATTTCAAAGATCTGGGACACCTCATCAGCCCAGATAAGCGTGTTGGCGCCCAAGTCCAATTCCCACTGTCCCATGCGGGCAGCGGCTTGGGTGTCCAACAAACGCTGCTTGATGACATCCAGCGCGGCGGTACGCTCATCGACCATCTGCTGCAGGTGGTTCCGGTGTTGTTCCAGTTCCTGCTGCATTTTCTTCTCCGTAGTGATGTCCCGGAACACCGCCATCCAAACCTCACCGTGAACGGGGTGCGTAAAAGTGGAAATCGTTACCAAGTACCAGAACGGGTTACCATTTTTTATTCTGTTCCGAATCTCGCCTTGCCAGTGTCCACGCCGCTCCAGAACATCCATAATCCGGCGGGCCATTTCCTCCGGGCCCTGATCGGATGGAGCCATGAATTGTGACAGATGTTTGCCGATCAGTTCACCCGTGTCACAATCGAATAACTTTTCTCCTCCGGTGTTAGCGTAGATAAGGGTTTTGTCTTTGGTATTGAAAAGAAATACCCCCTCAGACATCTGTTCGAGCATCCTGGCCTGTAAACGAATGTCTTCCTCCATAGTCGCCTGATGACTGATTCGTTGATGACCATAACGTTCAGGAATGATGGGGGCTATCGAACCAAAGGTTTCGATGATTGTAAAATTGCCGTCCGCCCGGCAACGTGTAAGATAGGTATTCACCTGGGCATGATGCGTTTCAGGGTCCATGCTCACTTGGCCCTGAGGACTTGAGAGACTGACAGTCTCCAGAGCCTCGACTAAAGCCTCGGGTTCCAGGCTGCCCGCCTTGTTGGCCGCTTCGGCAAACGCCTTAACGCAAAGATAAGCGCCCTCGCCGAAATTAGTCAAAATCCCATTGCCCTGGGGCCAGAGACCGCTTACCTCCGGCAGGGCAGATAAGCGCTTGAGATAGTAATCATTCTCAGGCGTATCCACGGGCATAAAATAGGTATTGCTGGAATAAAAGCCATCCCGCACCTCCGGCGGCAAACGACTGGCCATCATTTCATCATAGTGCCCCATCACTACAGCCATCTGTTTCTTTAAACCCCTTTCGGTAAAACGTGTCAACAAATTGACCTGGTCTACCCCCGCAAAATAGGGAACAAATACATCCGGAGCCGCCAGTGCGACGTTATCCAGCAATGTATCAATATCGTCGGAAAAAACGCCGATGGGACAATATTCCTCGCCGACAACTTCACCATTGACGCTTAACAGTGCCCGTTTGGCCGCATCGATGGAGCCACGCGGCCACTCGTAATTGTTACCGGCAAAGAACATCCGCGGCCCGTATTTATTACGCATATACGGGACCATCTGGTCGATTTGCTGATTAGGGAGGGCGGCAAAATGGAAGAAATAACGACTGAGGATACTGCCTTCATAAAAGGAGAAATTGAGATACGGGATTTTGAGCGGCTCTGCCACCCGATAGGCAACAGCAATCCGTGAATTTGAAAGGAGATTGCCGACAAGAGCAACGCAGCGGTGCTTTCTCGCCAAAGTATTGGCCGCAGCCACCGCACTTTCAGGAAGACTCCCATCGTCTTCAATTACAAGTTCCAACGGGCACCCCAAGACGCCGCCATTCTCATTTACCTCCCGGCAGGCGATTTGTCCTGCCCGGCTGATTTCAGAGCCGTACATCGCCACCAAACCGCTCAGAGGTGGCATAAGTCCCAACCTTACAGATTTCCCAATCATGATCAAACAACTCCCTGACAATATTTACGTTTTCATCGAAAAGAACAGTCCGTTACTTAGATAGAAAAATGCTTTTTATCAAATACACTTTACTATATATTTATTTGCAGATTATTCAAGTTGAACTTTCTTATATTCTTCCTATAAGGCTTTTGTTATCATACTGTTCCTAAACTGATTTAAAGTCCATATAAAAAATTTTACTGCGATTGATTAGTACCTTACTGTTGGTCAAGAAAAGTACACCTTTTTGGACAGGAAGGATTTCCAATAGGTTTTGTATCATGAAGAATTTTGCTCCTCCTGGATAATCTGAATTAGGATAATGATACTTGAGCAGGTAACATGTCTGGTTTTCTTTCTTTCGGACTGAGCACTGTAAATAAAATTCTACACATTGAATTCAAATATTTTATTGCCGAAATATCTTTACAGGTATTAGAAATATTGATACAAATTTCGGCCAATAGTTTTTTTGTTTATACTGGTCGGATATCATTCAAATTTACAAGATATACAGGTCGGTATAGGTGCTTGTTATGTGTCAGTTCGAGGAGTATTGTTTACTATGTCGAAATTAAATATCCGCCCAGCAAATATATCGGATTTAGATAGGTGCTTTGAAATTGAAACAGTATCTTATGCTGGTGATGAAGCCGCTACAAAGGAAAAAATCCTTACGAGAATTAAAACATATCCAGAGGGATTTGTTGTTTTAGAAAACAAAGAAGAAATCATTGGATTTATAAATTCAGGGGCAACTCATAAAGTTGAGTTATCAGATGAAGAGTTCAAAGAATTAATTGGTCATGATCCAAGTGGTGAACATATCGTAATTATGTCAGTTGCAGTTCATCCTAAATATCAAGGAAAAAGTATGGCAAGTAAGCTAATGCATAGCTTTATTAGTTCTATGAAAAAATTAGGTAAAACTGAAATATACTTAATTTGCCAAACAGAGTTAGTTGATATGTACGCAAGGTATGGCTTTATTCATCTTGGTGAATCTGATTCTGAACATGGTGGGCTTAGTTGGCATGAAATGTCGCTGCCACTATAAAACACATAAAATTGCTACACTCGGACTCGATATAGTTGTCGCAATTTTTTGCTGAAAACAAAAAACTATTAAGAGGCAGGGAAAAGCAGGTATTTGTTTTAAGCCGGGATTATGCGGAATTATACGGGAATTCGTGGGAACGGTGCGGATCTTACCTGTATTAGTTGATTGATAACGTGACGTATGGCAATCTCAGGAAAATAATTTAAGAAACTTGATAATGGCAATGAATATAAGGAAATTGATTTTTAAATTATATTGTTAAAACAAGTACATCTATTCGTATAAGCCTTAATATTTTTCTAACTTTTATTTTGAAGCCCTAATTTAGGCGGTTTTTCATAAAACCTTTCTTTTAGGGCTTTTTTAAATTATTGACTGTTTGTAAAAAAAAACGAACTTGGAAGTTTTCTTGCTCATGTTAAGTCCTTTTTGTTATTGTTTCACCATCGAGCGTTTTAATCCTTATATATAAGGATGAAATTATTTTATAGTTTCCTGCTCCTGGCCATAAGTATAATAATTCATCGCTTGTGATCGCATTTTTTTTACAGTTTTTATATCTGATTGTAGAAGGGCCGCTGCCTGTTCATATGCTGATTCTGGATCATGGGAAGATTTGTAAAATTGATTATATGCTATTGAAATCATTACAGCGGCATCAAAATGGGTTTTTGTCAGTGAGATAGGGATATCAGAAATAGCTTCACCGTTAGCGGCTCTTTGGACTAATTTTGTCGCTTCTGTTGCCGACAAAGTACTATAGTTGATTACAAATTGATTATTTACAAACTCTGCCCTTGCTACATCTATTTGAAGATGGTCGCCGGCTTTTCCTTCTGGGACCAAATAAAGCTTAAACCACTGGGAATTCGGAATTTGCTTTTTGAGCTGTTTGAGTGCGGCCAGGGCAGTGGGCTTTATTTTTTTCCTGGGAATATCGAACGGAACTTTGACTGACCCCTGGACATAGATACCGCCGTTTATATTTTTTCCCTTCTGGACTTCGGTGTTGTAGATAGTGAAAGGAGCGGCACTTTTAAGGGTAGTGGATGAAATAAGCTTGTCTATGGGATCAGCAGAGCAGCCAATGACAATGAATAGTAACAAAATCACGATGAGTAGTCTAAACAGCTTCATGTATCCTCCTTGAATAGTACTATTATAATTCTATACGGTGGTGCTTACGTAATTATTAATCCTTTCCATGAGTCCAAACCAGAACAAATCATATTTTGTAAAGAGATCTTACCAAGCCGCATTTGCAAGAGGCATCTGTACAATTTTTCGTGGAATTTTCCAGCCTGTAATACAAAAGCCATGCTCACTCTTATATACATCGCAAAAACAGTCAGTTTTACAATCTTGATGAAAGATTGATAGTTCCACTGATCGAGGGACGCTTATTCTTGCCTCTGCCATTGCATTCAACAAAATTCGTTTATCATTCTTAAAGAATAAAAAATCAAATACATTTTGATTTTTTATCTCCAGCTCCTGATCATGTGTCACAATGATCCCACTTTTATTAGTAAGAATAAATCCGTTCGGCCATTTCTTTAAATCTCGTTTTAACGTTCGTTGACTCGCCTCCTTGTAGATGATTCCTGGTTCTTTTGTTTTTTTTTTGATGCTCCTTTCATAATCCTAGCGGCATTTACCGATGATTCAATATGTTTTGCAATATTTTCTAAGAGTTCATCGTTGAGTTCTTCAAGCTCTATTAAATTTTCATTAATTATTTTAGCCCTTTCAGGATTTTTGAAACGTTTAATTAAATCCTGGTGTTCGACAATAATTTTTGAAATATTTTCGGATACTTTTTTAGTTTTCGAGTTTTTCTTAGTGGTAAAAGTTTGAGTTTTGAGCATATTTCCTTGCTCAAAAAGAAGCCAATCTGAATTAATAGCGAATTTCTCGCACAATATAGATACAATATCTACAGAAGCTTTGGTCTTACCAGTTTCAATGTCTTTAATTTGATACCACTTTAACCCAAGTCTTTTAGCCATATCCTTTTGGGTGAGGTTAAAGTGTGATCTAATTTTTTTGATGCGTGAATTTATACTACACATATAGCGATTTTTTCTCTTGACTATTAGCGAGATTTTCTCTAATAGTATTAATAATAAATTATTACCGTAAATAAACAACGTTAAACATTACCGTTAAAAAAAAGGAATCACAAAAATGCAAACAAACATGACTCCTGATCAAATCAAAATGGCCCTAAAAAAAAAGAATATCAGCCAAGCCGGGATCGCAAGAGAACTTGATTATTGTCCTCAACACATCTTCTCTACAATCAAAGACCCCAAGAGAAGCTGGCCGGTAGCCTGCCACATCGCCAAAGCACTTAATAAAAAGGTTGAAGAAATATGGCCGGAAAATTTTCATCCAAACCAACCGCCTCCAAAACCTGGGCGACCTCTTTCCAAAGGTTTTTATAATCATCAAACAGCTTAACAGATGATTACAGCCAATGAAGTCAATATTATGTCAAATCAGATCAAATATCAAGTTTCATTAAGGATAACCTCATGGGGAGGTAGAAACAATGTCTAAACGCAAAGAAAAAATAGACCCGAATCAAATGGAATTCGATTGGGATTTTCCCAGTAAATTGGAAAAGGTTCTTCAGGAAAGAACAAATATCAAAAATCATGTTATTGCAGGCCCGCCAAAATCCCAACATAAACAAACAGAAAATGAATTTGAAATCTGTGTTGTGCTTGCAGCCGGGATCAAAAGGGCAATTGATGAATCGGAGTTGAGCCGGGACCAGGTCGTTGATCTTATTAATGAATATTTTGGACGAACCAAAGAAGAGGCCAAAAAAGATCATCCGCTTTGCCGCAATCCGCTTACTATTAATATGTTTAACAATTATTTGTCAAAGCCTGCTGAGTGCCCGATCCCGGCTTATTATCTGTTTGCCATCCACCATGTCACAAAATCCCTGGAGCCTGCCAAAGTGTTTGTGGAGAGTGAAGGTGCCAGAATTGCCACCGGTGGGGAGATCCGACAAATGGCCCTGGGCAAACTTGAAGAACACATTGCTGAGATCAAGAAGCTGAAAAAAGAAATCAAAGGGAGGCGATGATGGCAGATACATTGGGCGGATTAATAGAGGAAGGCAAAGACATTACGATCCATTTGATGGATGAAGAAAAGATCCGGTTTGAAGTTTGTAAAGGGATTATCAAGAAAGGTTTAAACACTTTTTTAGAAGTTGGACGGGCCTTGGCTGAAATCAAGGATAATCGCTTATATCGTGAAGCCTACCCAAAATATACCTTTGAAAAATATTGTAAAGAAGCTTGGGATATTAGTCGAGGCCGGGCTTATCAACAAATAAATGGGTTCGAAACAATCGCTCTTTTAGAATCTAAAATGTCTACAATTGTAGACATTTCTGAAAATGACCCAGATCAACAACAAATTATCCTGCCTATCAATGAAGCCCAGACCCGCCCTTTAACAAAGCTATCTCCAAACGATCAGGTCAAGGCATGGGGCGTTGTACTTGAGCAGCTCAATGACGGTAAAAAATTGACTGCCGCCCTTGTATCCAAAGCGGCCAAAGGGGTGCAAAAAAAGGTTGTTAAAAAGAACATTGAGCAAACCAGGAAAAAAGTGGAATCCACCCAGCTTGTCAGTAATTTGTTTAAAAAACAGTACCAGGTGATGCTGGATATCATTTCTGAAGAAAGGAATAACGACTGGAAATCAATGAAGCGGACCGAAGTGGTCAAGCATCTTAAGGCCCTTATTAACATAGTAGAAAGCGATGATTAGGAGGCAGAAATCATGAATGCATTGGTCGCAGTTTCACAGGTCGCCAAATCCATGAATATCGGGACAAAGGCGGTAAGACTCCAGGCTGTCAAGGACAACTGGCCGGTAATAAAAAAACAAAAACAGGGCGGCAGTGAACTGTTATTTCCCCGGGATTTGTTACCGGTAAAAATTCAAGCTGGTTTGGTTGTTATGGAATCGGTCACAGGCAATACAAATCTGCCTGTCATTGTCCGCGACACACCAGTCCCAAAAAAATCCAACAAAATCGGCATGGCAAAATATAATCTGGTCCATGCTCACCGGCTGGCAAAAGAGCAGGCCCCCTGGGGAGAAAAAAAACGTTCTGCCCAAGAGTTTTTGCTTGCATATAATGCCGGTCTTTTACTGCCCCAGGTGTTTTCTGTTATCGGGGAAATCCAGGTGAAGACGATTGAGAGCCTGGATAAGAAATTGCGTAATAATAATGATGATTACCACGCGTTGTGTGATGGCCGGGGCGGTTGGAAAAAACACGGCAGCAATAAGTATAAGGGGCGCAAACTGTCTGAAGCTGCTAAGGCCATTTTTTTAAAGTGTTATCTGCACGGCTCCAGACCTTCGGTGATCATGGCCATCCGGGCTGCAAAAATGACCTTGGAAAAAGAAAATATGGCAGACTCTGTGAATGAAACCACATATCGACGCTGGCTTAAAGATTACACAAAATATAATGCCGGGATTATCTGTTTAGCCCGGGACGGCATGAAAGCATATATAGATAATTACGGCCCTTATATATCCCGGGATGCAAGCCTGTTAAAAGTTGGTCAATGCCTTGTTGCCGACGGTAAAACCTTAAATTTTTTCATAAAGCATCCAGATACCGGGCGGAACTGTCGAATGACATTGATTGTTTTTTTTGATTGGGCCAGCCGCTATCCAGTGGGATGGCAGATCCTGCCAACGGAAAATCAATGGGGGATTTTGGCAGCTTTCAGAAATGCAGTTCAAACCCTTGGACGGTATCCCGATTCTGTTTATCTTGACAATGGCCGGGCCTTTAAATCCAAGCTTTTTGCAAAAGAGGTTGATCTTGATTTTGAGGAAATGACTGGATTATATGCCCGAGTTGGAACCGCTGTGATGTTTGCAAAGCCTTACAATGGGCGCTCAAAAGTGGTAGAGCGGTTTTTTAAAACGGTCCAGGATCAACTTGAATTCATGATGCCAAGCTATTGCGGCGATTCCATCACCACTAAGCCGCCCTGGATGAGCCGCAACGAAAAATTTCAAAAAGCGTGGCATGAAGCCCGGACCCAGGGTTGGGTGCCCACTATCAGAGAAGCTGCCGTGATCATCGATCGGTATTTTCAATGGTACTCACAACAACCCCAGAAAGACCTTCCTGCCCCACCGGAGGATATGTTTTTGCCTAACCGGGGGCCAGGTGTTGATCAACACCAATTAAATTATGATTTTTTATGGCGTAAAAAGGTGCATCCCCGCAAATGCCGAATCTCCTTGTGGAATATTGATTATGAATCAGACTGCCTGCATAACCTGAGTACTAAAGAACCTATCAGAGCCATGGTGGATACGGCAGACTTAAGTAAAATTTGGTGCTATACCATGGACGGCATTTATCTTGGGGAAGCCTACCCCGTCCAAGCCTGCCATCCCCTTGCCAGGCTATTTGGTGATCAAGTGTCGGTTGAACAGGTCACATATCAAAACAAACGCCAGGCAAGGCTTGCCAAGAATACCAAAAAACAACTTGAAGACCTGGGCGTAACCAAGCGGGCACCTGATAGCCTTAATGTGTTGGCTTTTGCTGCAACAAAGGAAAAAACAGCGATTCTACCGGGGGATGATTCAAGCCCTGTTAGGCAGGAATCAAAATTGCTCTCCCAAAAAGAAACCAAACGGCTTGAGTTGATCATGGAAAAAGCAGAACAGGACGCAGCATCATTACCGGAGATCCCCCGGCCAAAATACTGGGATTCCAGTCTTAAACATTATGAATGGTGTTTCCGGTTTGTTCATGAACATGGTCGGAAACTTGAGCTTGAAGACAGTCAATTTGTAAAAGAGTTTGAATCATTACCGGAGTTTAAAAATTATCGTCAACGGTTTGAAGATTTAAAACTGGTTTTTCAAAACTAAAAGGAGCGAGAATGAAAAACGTATTTATCGAAACCTCAAATGTGATGGCCTTCCGGGAGGCAGCATCCGTGATTTTTGATACTGTGAAGGGTCAACCGGGACTTATGGTTGACTGGGGTTATGCCGGAAGGGGAAAGACCGAATGTGCAAAAAAGTATGCAGTAGATACGCCTGGTGCCGTTTATGTCCGTGCATATGAAAGCTGGACTCCAAGAGCCATGCTGTCAAAAATATGTTTTGAAATGAATGGCATGCAGCCCAGCCGTGTGGATCAAGCAAAACGCATTCTAATTGAAGAACTGGATCGCCCCGGTAAAATCATCCTTATTGACGAAGCTGACCGCCTGGCCATAACCAATATAGAACATTTAAGAGACATCCACGACGAAACAGGTACTCCCATTATTTTAATAGGAGAACCAAGTCTTTATGGTCGGTTGACATCAAAACGCAGGATCTGGGAAAGAGTCACAAGAGTTGTTGAGCATAAGCCAGTCCAGGCCGAGGATGTTATTTTGTTTGGTGTAAAAGCATGTGGCTTAAAAATAGAACCTGAAGCAGCATTTGGACTGGTAAAAGAATGCAAGGGCAGCTTCAGGTTACTTTACCATTTGATGGTGGAGCTTGAAAGAAAAGCCAAGGCTAATAAGTTGACCCAGGTTGATCTTGAACTGGTTGAAAGCTTGCCTAACCGTAGAGTAGCACCAACACCTGACAAGGAGCAATAATGGATAAGGTTAATACCCAATTGATCAAAAATTTTGCAGCTGTAAACGGTGCGTTTAAAAATGCAGATATCAGAGCAGCATTTAACCTAACCTCTTCACAGGTATCCGATGTGATAACAAAGCTTTTAAAAGAAAATTATATCCGCAGGATTTCATATGGCCTTTATCGGTTTTGCGATGTTGTTAAAACTCCAAATTTTGAGATTAATGATAAGCTCTGGAAGGCCATGAAAATTAATAATTCTTTCACGGCAGCACAGATTTCAAGATTAGCCGGATCAAGCTTAAGCCATACGTATCGGCAGTTTAGTTTTTATAGTGCAGAAGGATATATCCGGCAACATGGATGCAAACCAACAACAAATAAGCGTACAGAAAAAGTATGGCGTTTAACATCAAAAGGGAAGGAAAAAGCCCAGAATCCGAATATTGAAACCTTCCAGCCTGATCCGCTTGTAATGGCCGCTGTCAATTTAAACAGGTTGGTTTGTTCGGGAGTCGCAGTCCGTGATCCAGAAGCCGCAAAACAGGCATTAAATTTTGTTGAACAGATAAAAAACGGCCTGGAAGATGTAGCAGCATCTTCACAGGCCTGAACCGCAATACTAACCCGTATCGCATTGACAATGTTAGCTGGCAAGGCTGGCATTGTCAATAAAGGAGGCCCAAGTGTTTAAAAAAAGAACTAATCATCAAGGACAGATTTTAAAAAGAAATTCTTACCTTCATACGATGTATTGCCCAAATTGTGGGCGTCTTAGCAAGGTCACAAATACCGGTTTGCCGTGTAAACGTTGTGGGTCATCATCGATTGTTCCGGCAGACAGTTGGAAGCCGAGTCTACGTGTAATGCAGGGAGGAAAACCGAATGAATAGAAATCAATTAGCTGTTATCCACATAGCAAAAAAACAGGTCGGTATGAGTGAGGAAGAATACCGGGATCTGCTTTCAAGCGTGAGTGTTACATCATCAAAAAAACTTAACAGCAAAACCTTTACCATCGTCATGAATCAGTTTGAGCAGCTTGGTTTTAAAACAAAGTCCAAAACCCGTGCAAAACGTAAGGTCAGCAACATGCCCGATAAAAAACAGCCGCTCATGAAAAAACTTGAAGCTATTATCCTGGATATGGGCAAGTCCTGGAGGTATGTGGATGCTATTGCAAAAAGGCGCTTTGATGTTGAAGCAGCGCAATGGCTGGAGGTTCCAGAACTTAGAAAACTTGTCCAGATGATGACAATTTACCAGAAACGTCAACAGAAAAAAGAAATGGAGATAACGGCCAAATGAATACATTTAACAGAAATGAATACATGGAGGACGGCCAGGGCCGCCTTGTTCATATTGACAACGTCAAGGCAATTGATAAGACCAGAGATGGCCTGGTTAAACACTTGTTGGATAATGCATATAAAGTGCAAAAAGCCATGAAAGACTTTAAGAACATGGCCACTAGTGAAATTGCGGCTTTTGTAGATTTGTCAGCCCAGGAATATGATGTCAAACTTGGTGGTAAAAAAGGGAATTTAACATTTTACAGCTATGACATGAAATATAAGGTCCAGGTCCAGGTCAATGAACACCTGGTATTTGATGAACGCCTCCAAATTGCAAAAAAGATGATTGATGATTGCCTGAATAAATGGACTGAAAATGGCAGGGTAGAAGTTCGAACGATTATCAACGATGCCTTTGCCGTTGATCAGGAGGGACGTATTAACACCCGTAGAATCCTTTCATTAAGGCGGTTGGATATTAAGGATTCACTTTGGCAAAAAGCCATGTCTGCAATTGCAGACAGTCTTCAGGTGGCCGGGTCTAAATCATATTTCAGGATATACAAGCGGAGTGGGCCGGAGGGGAAGTGGATCAACTTATCATTGGATTTTGCAGCACTCTAAAATCATATTCAACGAAAAGGAAAGCACATGAAAAAACTAAGATCAATAATTCACTTCAGCATTATTACCATTTTACTAACTCTTGCCACCACCTCGATTCGCACTTTACTTTTCGCTGAACATTTGCATCCTGAAAAATACTATCAAAATATCTGGTGTGCTGAAAAACAGGGCAAAACAGAACAGGTTTTATCAGATAAGACCCGTTGTGACTGCCTGACTGATAATTATGCGATTGAGGTGGATTTTGCTCCAAAATGGGCAGAAAGTATCGGTCAGGCATTGCACTACTCAATCATGACCGGTAAGTCCCCAGGCATACTTTTGATCATCGAAAAAGAAAAGGATTGGAAATATTACCATAGGGTTCGCAAAATAATTGAATCCTATAAACTGCCTGTTACCGTTTGGACTATAAGCTTACCGGCATCGTCTGATTAATAAGGAGCAATAGGGATAATATGAAAATAAAAGAGACGCAAGGAGAATTGTTTGACCCTACTGTTATGACCTCCGGCATGGTGTTGGATGGTATGGATCAGAATGTAAGGGATGATGGGAACTCCTGGCCTGCTCTTT
>JAAELK010000170.1 GCA_024226935.1 Desulfobacteraceae bacterium | reverse complement strand
GATATTCACCTACCTGAATTTGTAGACTAAACTGAATCAAATGACGGGATTTTACACGAATCCTCCCCAGACCCCTAATTAAGCGCTTACTGTACAAAATTCAAAAAGGTTTTTCAGGTTTTCTTCCTGAAATTGGATTGGAAGTAAAACACATATATCCCATGTTAACCATTTGGGAAGCCGCGTCAGGGCTGCCATGGTAATCAGCTGCCGGGTGATATGGGTTAAAATCATTTGGATTTCAGGAATATTTAATAGGGACCGGCGGGGAGAAAGGTAAGGCTTTTCGCTCATTCTCACAGGACCTCGTGTCCTGCTTCCGAGGTGACTGGCGCTTTGTCCCGTCCATGGGACACACTGTCATTCAAATCCGCTGCAAACCTTACCTTCTTTTCCTGCCTCTATCCTGGTAAATATAATAATGCGTGAAATTATTTTTTTGTTTTGAAATAAGACTTGGATCGGGAGAGACGGGCTCACATCCCAAAGATATTTTGTATGAATCGCCTTGGCATCCCCCTGGAGAGGATTGCAAAAAAATGGGGGTTAATCAGGCATCGATACATAACCATTTATTAAAAATGGCAACATAACCAAATCTAATAAATGCCGATTTATCCCGGGGCTTCACCGTTGCCCAGGTAGCT
>JAAELK010000169.1 GCA_024226935.1 Desulfobacteraceae bacterium | reverse complement strand
CCTTGACCGAATCTCGGAAGCCAAGCCCGAAAAAGCGGATGAGGATTCCCTGACCTTTTTGACATGGCAGGCCGTGCATGAACGTGTGCGCATGGAGTCGGGGCTGGATGACGACGATGAGTTCGAAACGTTCGGGAAATTGATGGAAACCCGGCTGGCCTGCTATTTTGATGACAGCCTTGCGCACTTTTCATCCGAAGACACGCCCGGCAAAATTACCATGCATCAGTTGCCCCAAAATCCGAAAGCGCGGCAACGGTTGCGGCGGGTCAAATCTCTGGGAGTGTCCGGTATTTCATCGCGGCATTGGGCGGTTTTCGGCTTGATTTTTGTGGGAGTTTTTACCGGGGGCTTAAAAAAACCTGACAAAGGTGGATTTTAAAAAAGAAAATCAGCTACTTTATAAGTTTAGGGTTAGGCTGTGTTTTTGTTTTTCTATTAACTTGGAGTTTGTTTGTTTAAGTTGTTGTAATTATTTAATTTAAAGGCGGGTGTTTTTATTTTTTCAGCATGGTATTTTTCGGGATATGACCGTTTTTTGTGGAGCCAATAGGTTAGAATTAACCAAAATTCAAGTATGGCTGCTCTAATGCCAGTTTAAGTGAGTTTTGCGATGATTCGTTCGGGTTTTAAACGAATAGCCATTCTCACAGTGGTAATTGTTACGAGTTCAATCTAAAGAGACTCTTTTTAGTGGAAGCGTAATCAAGATCCAATTTTGAGGGGCTGAGACTTTACATCAACACTCGTGTGCCTAGACTGGCGACGATTTAAAGCAATAGGGCAAATGGTATGTGGAGTTGGTTAGCGGTTTCCTTATCTGGTATCGGAGCAATAGCAGGAACGAAACATGGACATATCGGTCAGGCCTTATCGTATAAGGTTTTTACCTTTGTATTATTAGCGACCATTGCTTTAACTCAATCTGTCGTGGCTGATTTTACCTATTGGGTCGTTGCTGGGTTGGCGATCTCTGCGATCGCAGATGTTCTGCATACTGTTACTCAAAAACGTCCTCTGCATTTTGTTTGCTTCTTGTTGGCTCAGCTCTGTTACAGCAAAGCATTTTGGTTACAGCTATCCGGAGAAATGGTCTGGTGGTTGTTCGCGCTCCTGTTGGCGGCTTGTGTCGTTGCTTTCTTCTTACTTCTGCCTCGCTTAGACAAACTCGTCTTTCCTGTGGTTATCATGGGTATCGTGCTTATTCAGCTTGCATGGGCTTCTG
>JAAELK010000168.1 GCA_024226935.1 Desulfobacteraceae bacterium | reverse complement strand
GCAACTATTGCTTTCTTGTCTTCCGGTGTAAGTGCTTTGCCTTGAGCCATGTCAGCGCCCCCTCTTTAAATAAACTCCGGGAGCGATCATACTACATGATTTTTGCAAAAGTATCAAGTCATATGACCAGCACTATAAATACCTCTTTTCTTTAAGTTAATATTAATTTACAATTTCGGATCAAACTTAGCTGATCCCTGCAGTCCTTCTGCTCTTTATCTTCTAAAAAAACATTTAGAAAATAATTATGTTAAGGCTTTCGGAAAATAAAATCCCGGAACCTCGGTTTTTTTATTTATTGTCTTTATCCAGTTTGCCCACAAGGGACAGGGTAAAAAAGGCTCCCATATATTTAAAATGGGGTCGTACCTTTAATCCCACCTTGTACCATCCTGGTTCTCCCGCTACATTATCAACTGTGATTTCTGCTTGTCTGAGGGGTTTTCTGCTTCTTACACCGGGAAGGGGATTGTCCATATCCACAACATATTGCCTGATCCAGTTGTTTAACTCCCTTTGCAGGTCGGTTCTTTCTTTCCAGGTTCCTATATTTTCCCTTTGAATAACTTTCAGGTAATGGGCCAGTCTGTTCATTATGAAAAGGTAGGGAAGCTGTGCCCCCAATTTATAATTGGTTTCCGCCATTTTGGCTTCATCACCGCCTATAAATGTTTTTGTTTTCTGGATGGAGTTTGCAGAGAAAAAGGCAGCATTATCACTTCCTTTTCTCATTGTAAGTCCGATAAATCCCTCTTCGGACAGTTCATATTCTTTTCTTTCTGAAATTAAAGACTCCGTGGGGATTTTTGACTGGATGGCACCCATATCTTCAAAGAGATGAAGGGGAAGATCTTCAACGGCACCACCGCCTTTGGGGCCTATGATGTTTGCACACCACCGGTCTTTTCCAAAACTTTCCGTCAGGTTGGCAGCAAAGGTAAAGGCTGCATTTCCCCAGAGATAATCATCATGGGATCTGGTCACATCTTCGGTGTAGTCAAATGTCTTTACCGGACTGTTTTCTTCGCTATAGGGAAGTCTTGTAAGGAACCGGGGCATTACAAGGCCCAGATATCTTGCATCCTCCGTGGCCCTCAAAGATTTCCATTTGGTGTATTGGGGGCCTTCGAATATGGAATTTAAGTCTTTTAGTTTTGGAATCCCCTCGTGGGAGGACAGGCCGAACATCGAAGGCGCTACTGCCCCGATAAAGGGTGCATGGGACATTGCGGCAACATTTGATATAAATCCCAATAGTTTTACATCCCGGGGTCCTGGGCCAAAATCATAGTTTCCGATCATGGCTCCATAGGGCTCGCCACCAAACTGGCCATACTCTTTTGTGTAGGCGGTTTTATATAATCCGGAAGCAACTACTTCCGGGGCATCTTCGAAATCTTCCAGAAGATCTTCCTTGGAAATATTAACGATCTCGATTTTTATATTTTCTCTGAAATCGGTTCTGTCGATGAGAAATTTTGTGGAACGCCATATGGATTCAAGGCGCTGAAAGTCGTTATCATGTAGTATCTCATCCATTTGAAGACTTATCTGCTGGTCCAGCTCGGCAATCATCTTATTAACAATTGAATTGGTTACTTTTTCAACCCGAACATCCGATGTCGTAAGTTCGGTGATCAATTGTTTAAGGCCTGTCTTTGTTATATCATAGGCCTCATCTTCCGGAGACATTTTGGTGGAATCGATGATGTCTTCGAGTATGGAATAGCTTTCTTCAGTGACCACCTGGGTTTCATCTGTTTCTGTCTGTAATTGTGTCATATTTTTAATCCTGCTTTCCCGAAATACCTAATTCGGCCATAAGTTGATCTCTTTTTGAATCATCTTTAATCAGTTGTTGAATCTTTTTTCTAAATTCAGGAACATTACTTAAAGGCCCTTTGAGTGCCAATAGTGTACTTCTCAGTTCATGGAGTTTTTTTAGTTCCGGCACTTTTTCTGAAATAGCTTCGGGGGAAAAATCTTTTAGACGGTTAAACTCTATGTCCACATTTATTTCATCGGTGGGGTCATCGGAAAGTTTGTTTTTTACAGATTTTTTAAACCGGATATTCTGGGCCATCAAAACATCGTTGAAATTATCCTTGTTGATGCTTACAGGTTCCCTTTCTTCAATGCTTCTATTATCTTCGGCACCTGTGTAGTCTCCCATGACAAGAAGCTTTAGCGGCAGTTCAACCGATTCTTGTAAATCTGCTGTGGCGGGTCTATAGGTTATATTTACCCTCTCTCTTGGTGCAACTGATGTATCCTTTTTCATAGAAATTCTCCCATTTAAATATGCGTGTTTTGTATTATAATTTGTGTTTTGGCCTTTGAAAGTCAAAAAATGATGATCTGTTCTCCCTTCAAGAATCTGAAGAGAGTTGCCAATCAACTATTTTGTCAGTTTATACCACTGCAACCGCCATGAAAAAGGTATTCATAATTATGGTATTCAGGTGGGACTTCCAGATTGTTCTTTTTATCGGGCATGAAATTGCCCAATCCTTATTGTTGATTTGAGCCCCTTTTCTTTGGAAATAAGTCTTAAAAAAAGAGGAAAACTTATTATTAGAACGTACAAAGTAGTGATCAAACCAATTGCTTTAAAAATGGTCCATATTTGTGGCCTGGCAAAAGGAAATATCAATACTATCAGGCCCTTGATTTTTATTCCGGTTACCCTTATTATTTTTAATATTTAAGAATGATATTTAAATAAGCTAAGCTTGAGTTATAAGCCTTGATTAAAAGATTTTCAGGTCTTTTTAACCAGCTTATTTTTTTCCCACGGACCAATTTTCAAAGAACAAATACTATTGGGTACACCCCAAAATTCGGTAGACCTTGCATGAATTTAAAATGAATGTCAAATTTTATTTGTCTTTATTTTTATCTCCTCGTATCTACTTGATTTTTTGACTCTTTTTTTGACTCTTTTTTTTGATTATTCCAAATAATTTAAGAACTGTAAAATACTGGTCGGTTACAATCTGGGTTTTTCAGGTTGGTTCGATTTGTCCTCAAAGATATTTTGGATTGATCAATATTAAGTAATATGATATTTTAAATAGTTATATTTATATATTACATATAGATATGGTTTGAAATTTCATAGGGATCCAATCCTAGCGGTTTTGATCTTTACACATGAAATTTATTTTTTTTTAATAAGGGAGAGTCAGACATTGAAGAAATCTATTTTTTACTCCAGTATTGGTGGAATACTGGAGTTTTATGACTTTATAATTTTTGCTATCTTTGCAACAGCTATCAGTAACACCTTCTTCCCGGCAGAAAGTCAGGTGGCGGGTTTATTGCTGACATTTTCAATATTTGCCGCAGGATATCTTGTAAGGCCCATAGGTGGCATAATTTTTGGTCATTTCGGGGATAAATACGGACGTAAAAAAACATTTACCTATTCAATTATCATGATGGCATCGGCTACATTTTTGATCGCATTTTTGCCATCCTATGGGCGTATCGGGATATTGGCGCCGATATTTTTGACCATACTAAGGTTGATCCAGGGAGCCTCCATCGGCGGTGAAATTCCGGGAGCGATCACTTTTATTTCTGAAACAACATCAAAATCCAGAACTCTGGCCTGTTCAATAATATTTTTTGGTCTCGTATTGGGTATTATCCTGGGAGAGCTTGTAAATATCGGTCTTACGAAATGGCTGCCAGCCCCTGATATGCTTGCCTATGGCTGGAGAATTGCCTTTATACTGGGCGGTATCTTTGGGATGGTGGGATTTTTCCTGCGACGGGAACTTGTAGAAACACCTTTATTCAAGGATATAGAACATTCAAAGACAAAAGCCCCATTTTTAACTGTTATAAAAAAATATCCCATGGAAATATTCAGTGGATGGGCTTTAATGGGACTTGTATCCGCAGGTATCATGGTTTTATTTTTGATGATGCCCGCCTATTCAAAAGTTGCCGGGATACCTGCAGTTAACGTGTTATTGATCAATACATTTATCTTGTTTGTTGTGATGGGCCTGAGTCTTATATTTGGATTTTTGGGGGATCGGATCAATAAAAGGTATCTTTTGTTGATTTCGCCCGTGGTTATAATGATATTTAGTTATATGGTTTTTCAACATTTAACCCACCACGATATTTCGTTGATCACCTATGCCCTGTTTTGTCTTTTTACCATGGGGATTGCCGTTGCACTGGTTCCTTGTATATTGGCGGAAAGCTTTCCAACCCAGATTCGATATACAGGTGTCGGAATCGTTTATAATTTAAGCTTTGCCACAACGGGGGGACTTGCACCTGTGATTATCTTTTATTTGATATCAAGAACCGATAATATTCTCATGCCGGTGGTGTATCTTATGGGGGTTTCTGTGATTGCTCTTGTGGGCATAGCACTATACCCCAAGAATCATTTTGATGCCTCCATCACTTAAGATTTAGGAACAGCCCCGGAGCAATCCATGGGGCCTGGAAAATGTCCTGGCCCCACGGATTCGGAAAATTATAGATAGTGTTTGGATGAAAACTTGCGTATAGGCAAATTTTTATCCAAGCATGTGTTTTTGGTCAGTCAATATATATTAAGGAAAATATCCATGAAAAAAATATTGTTAGTGTGTTTATTAAGTCTTTTTTCTCTCCAGGCAAGGGCGGATGTAACAACTTCAAAATTGTTTAAAACCATGAATGAGCGTCTGAGTTATATGGAAGACGTTGCTTTATTCAAGGCACAAAATCACCTTCCCATCGAAGATATTCAACGGGAAAATATCGTGCTTGGTAAGGCTGAAGCATCGGCGGGTGAACTGGGCTTTGACATAGAGAGTGTCAAAGATTTTTTTAATGCCCAGATCGCCGTGGCCAAGGCAATTCAGTATCGATGCCGTGCAGACTTACTTTCCCGGCCTTCTTCCCGCCGGCCCCTGGATTTGAAAAAAGATGTGCGTCCGGCTTTAATTCGCTTAGGGGACCAGCTTATTGTGCAGATGGCGGCCTATTGTAAAAGTCATGGTAAATATCACCCGGAGCAGTTTGATGAATTTAGTAAAGCCATCACCGTTAAGTATGTTACAAAGGCGGACAAACAACTATTGTTTAACGCTTTGCTGAAGGTTAAACTCCGATAAAATCAGGCTGTCAATAATTTGCCCATCCGGGTACCGATGGTATTGGCCTCTTCCCAGGTTTCGGTCTGGTCTTCCACTCTGCAGTAGCCATGATCTGAGGTTTTTGCCCCTTCTCCATATATCATGGTAACACCGCTCATTTCGCATTCATCTCCCTGACCACAGGTCATACAGGGAAGATTACCTGACACCGTGATCTGGCCAAGCATATCCATGTGTTCGTAATGGACCAGTTCCATTGTCAGCGCCTGGTTTGTATGGACAGCCATTTCCGGCATCAGGCAGGTTAATACAGTGGCGCAAAGCTTTCCCTGCAGCAGATTGTTTACATGCCTCAGTGACCAGAACCGCTCCAGAAGGGCCTTGGTAAATCCGTCGATCTGGCCGTAGGGAGTGTAAGCTCCGAAAATAATGCCCTTGGCTTTTTGTATCTTCAGGGACAGTGCTTGAAAATCATCTTCAACCTTGCAGATATTGTCTGTCACGCATTGTTTGCATCCCATACAGGGTCGGACATTGATCTCACTGAGCTTGATAAATTCCGATTCACATCCTGTGGCGTCCAGCATGGCCTTGATCAGGCGGTCGGTATTGCTGTTTTTTATGGGACTGCCTGAAATGCCCAGTACATTAACTCCCATGATAAATCTCCTTGTTGTATCGATTATGGTCTGTTTTTCATCTCCGGATAGATCAGATACCGGATATCATATTATTATGAAATAATCATACCCTGTCAAAAAATACAATAAAAAAGAAGAGACAGAACTACTCTGGTGTTTGGATCATATCAACCTCTGTGCAGGCATGATAAATCCTTTGCCTTGAAAGTTTTTTTCCGTTCCATTTAACTGCGAAAAGATTTATGATTGGTAATAGGTTCTTTGCCACGGCTTTGGGCGGATATTCTTCTTTAATAGTCTTTACAGCGAATTCACTGTTTACTTTGTTACCATATTTTTTTGAAAGGAGGCTTTTCATGATTGGAATCATCGGCAGTGGTAATGTGGGTGCTAATACAGCTTTTTTTCTGGTTGAAAAAGGGGTGGATCATGTGACCCTCTACGATATTCAGAAAGGCATAGCCCATGGCAAAGCTCTGGATATGATGGAAGCTGCCCCCATACGGGGCTATAGAACCACCATCCAGGGGACGGATAATCCCGATGACGTGGTGAATTCGGATATCGTCATCCTCACGGCCGGGTCTCCTCGAAAATCGGGTATGAAAAGAGATGCGCTTTATCATGAAAATAGAAAGATCGTAGAGGGGTATGCCCAAAGGATCACCAATCCGGATACAAAGGTGATTATTGTGACGGAACCCCTGGATGTGATGACCACGGTATTTGCGGAAAAATCAATTCTACCGTCTTCACAGATCCTTGGTCTGGGGGGATTGTTGGATGCCACCCGTCTTCGGTTTTTAATCGCCCATGAGTTAAAGGTATCCATGGAAAATGTTGCTGCCCAGGTGGTGGGAAGGCATACCAGAGATATGATACTGCTCAAAGATTATTGCTGCGTTTCCGGTATGTCAATTGATAATTTTTTATCGGAGGAAAAGATCAATGAGCTGTTTGAGCAGACCCGAAATGCCGGTGCTCTGATCGTGGAGATGGCCGGCCGGGCATCTGCCTATTATGGTCCTTCTGCGGTTGCAGCCGAACTTGCCGAAGCCATTTCCCTTGATATGGGAAGGGTATTGTCGGTATCCCAGGTGCTTAACGGCCAGTTCGGTATTGGGAATGTGGCCTTGTCCCTGCCAGCCCTTATCGGCCGCACCGGAATCAAACAGGTGGTGGAACCGTCTCTGACCAAGGATGAAATCAAAACATTGAAACGGTCTGCCCGGTTGATCACCCAAATCATAGAGGAGGCCGGCCATGCATAAAGTATCTATTATCGGCGCCGGGAATGTCGGGGCCACAGCTGTTTATTATATCGCGGAAAAGAACCTGGCTGATATTGTCATGGTTGATGTGGTGGAAGGACTTCCCCAGGCCAAAGCCATGGATTATCTTCATGCCTCACCCATGCGGCAATACTCGGTTCATATTTCAGGCACAAATGATTATAAGGGCATTGCGGATTCTGATGTGGTGATCTTGTGCGCCGGTATTCCCCGGAAACCCGGGATGGATCGGATGGATTTGATGAAGGTTAATGTGGAAATTGCTAAAAAAGCCTCACAGGCCATTGCGGAACATGCACCCAATGCCATCGTGATTGTGGTGTCCAATCCCCTGGATATCATTGCCATGACGGTACTCCAGGAATCCGGGTTTGCCCTCAAGCGAGTCATGGGTATGGCAGGAGTGCTGGATGCCACAAGATTCAGATATTTTATTGCAGAAAACCTCGGGGTATGGCCCGGGGATGTTATGGCCATGGTGCTGGGCGGCCATGGGGACAGCATGGTACCCATGGCCCGGTATACCCGGGTGGCAGGTATTCCCGTGGACGAACTTATCGATCCTGGGACCCTGGAAGCCCTGATCGTCAGAACCCGCACCGGCGGTGGAGAGATCGTTTCCCTGCTCAAACAGGGCTCTGCCTTTTATGCCCCCGGCGCATCCGTGGCCAACATGGTGGAAGCCATTGTTAAAGATGAAAAACGGGTGACCCCTGTCTCTGCCTATCTGAGGGGGGAATACGGCTACCAGGATATTTTTCTTGGCGTGCCTGTGTTATTGGGGAAAAACGGGATTGAAAAAATTATTGAACTGGATCTTTCCCCTGAAGAGAAAACTGCCCTGGATGAATCTGCCGCGGCTGTTAAAGATGGGGTGGATACCCTTCGTTCTTTTTATGCCCCTGGATAATTTGTTGTTTTTCCCCCGCTGTCCGGAGACGATCCGGGCAGCGTCCTGCCCTTATCCTGATAGTTAAAAGCGGACGATCTATGTTTTTATCTTATTTTTAAGGATAAGGCATCTTTTTCACATTGGGTAATACAGGCATTACAGGCAAAACATTCCCATTGTTTTTTAATTCTTATCTTATTCTTATCTACAATCCCATATACGCCTTTAGGGCATACTATTAAGCAAATTCGGCAATTATTACATCTGTTTTTATCCTGGTGAATTTTGCCGGGACTAAAAACTCCGGCTGAAAAAAGATACCCGAAAGAGGTCATTCCAAGTTTGTGCATAAGCCATTCGGCTTCTGATGGATTGCCTGCCACAATGCCTCTCAAATCAAACCCAAGCCATAAATTTATTAGGCTGACCATTATCATTATATCCCAATGCTTGAATATAGGCACCTTCAGTATGAAAACGGAAAAAACAGCGATGGCGATGGCTTCTATTATGGACAAGATAACTGTTTTAAACCAGGAGCTTTTCCCTGGAATTACAGGAAACCCGGCATATAGTACAAAGCCTGTCATCCAATAAAAAATGCTGACGGGAAAAAATAAATTTGGTTTTATAAACAGGGTAATGGTTCCCAGTATCATCCAGACAAGAAAGTTCATTGAAAGTAACATTTCCAATCTGAAAGGAAGGGAAAAATCAGCCTTGTTATGCTCAAAAATTGTTTTCCTCTTTTTTAGGAATGGGGGAATGTCTTTTGCGTATGCGGTACCAAAAATTCCGGTTCGCCCTGTTTCTTTTTTAAGAAGTTTCCGGTCAATTCCAGCTGCCGAAAATTGTGGTAAAATAATTCGGTGATGATCAACCCTTTCATTTATTCGGCTTGTTTTTATCGCGGTTATTGCAGACTGTGTATTTAATTCTCCTCCACGGGCAGCGCACCATACATTGATACCGTTTGACGGTGTCACCAACAAAAAAACATTTTCATTTTTTAAAGATTTTTCAACCCGTCGAACTGTAAGATGAAAATTACCAGTAAGAAGAACAGGAGAGTTTTCGTCTGGTTTGCCTATTATTCGAAGTCCAGGTTCAACTGGATTTGGAAACCAACGACCGATAAAATCCCATATGGATTTAATAGACGAAACATCCTCTTCCGGTGTTTTTGTTTTGGGTAATACAATTTTATCAGGGCCATTATAGGTGGGCTTTTTAGCCGAAATAACTATGAAACTATCCAGAAAGGAACGCTCTTCACTGGTGATTTTTAATCCGGATTCAGTTATTTCTTCTGAAATTCCGGTAAGTGGTTTTGTGCCGGTTTGAGCAATTATATAAGTTAAAATTGCTAATGGGAAACGAACTAAAAAGTGGATTATCTTTTTCAGAGGTTTTCCGGGTTGAACTTCCACGGCAATTATGAATGTTCCGGCAGGTTTTAATAATTTTTTAATCTGATGTAAAGCCAAAGCCCTTTCTTCGAAATAGAGTTCACTGAAAACCAGGGTTGATACGATCAGATCAAAGCTGTTTTTTTCAAAAAGCGAATCAATTTCGACAATTCCGGCATTATGAAGCGTTATCCCATGCTTTGTTTTATTGGCGGCAATTTGTTCATGGGCGATCGCTAACATTCCTGTTGATATATCCACCCCCGTTGTCCGGGCACCTGCTTTTGCAGCATCTATAATCAGAGAGCCTGTTCCGCAGCCGATATCAAGTATTTCCATGTCGGGTTTTACATAGCGTTGAACGATTTGCTTTCTGATTTTTTTTGCATGGCCGCCCGACAGGATGTTAATCCCCATATCATATCGTCCAGGACGATTTTCAAGTATTTTCATGAAGATGTAAGAAAACATATCCCCGTGCCTTGTCTCTTTATGGTTTTCTTGCTTCGTATATGGAAAAAATAGGATGGGAAGATGCTTTTTGTCAAGAAAAGTATTAAAGAACGGAAATCTCTTTATCTTCATTCATCTGTGCAGGATAAGTGGCCGGCTTTTTTCCACATGCTTTTGTTTCCTGTTCCGGCATACAGGCGCAGCAGTATTTTCGGTTCATATTTAAACAAAAAGTATGAATTCAGATTTGTCTTTAATGCGGAATCAATATTTTTAAAAGTCACAGACGGACCTGTGATAGACTCAGAATACAGCGGTTCCATGCCATTCTCATCCCATTCAATTGACCAGCCAGGCTCCAGGGGTTTGAAAAAGCTTTCATAGGTTCTTTTATCCAGAGTGGGGTCTAAGCTAATCCAATTTTTGCCCAGCAATACATCGGTAAAACAGTGGAAAAATGGATTTGATAATGTTTTGTAAGCATTTCCTGCTGATGGTCTGACAAAAGAATTCTTCATAGGGTTTGCTCGAAGCTTGCAGCTAACTGACTTGTTGCGTAACAATGCAATCATTAAAAGGTTCTTGTTGTAGCACGCACCATACCCTTTTGATAATGTACTGGATGCCTTTACCTGCCATAAATCAATACCAAAACGGATGGTGTCCCTGACATAAAAAAATACATTTTTAACATATTCTGCCAGCGTTTCGCTTTCATGCTCAAGAATCCAGGCAATGGATTTAATCTCAGGATGTCCGTGATCACAAAAATAGGTGGGTGATAGAAAAATCTCTTGGGTTACATTAATTTGAGTCATAGTTTCCTCCAAAAAAATTATTCCGAATATTTACTATTGTAATCACTATATATTTTGGATATGTTTTATTGAACAGGTGATAACGACACTTTAACGATTGATATCGTCAAAATAAATAACAGCATGAAGAAAATAACTATCCTTGCCTTAGACAATTCATTGTCCTCATCTATCACCGGTACCATGGATATATTTTCACAGGCTGGTCTGACATGGAACACGATTAACGGTATCAAGCCAAGGCCTTTTTTCGAAGTTGAAGTGGTCAGCCGAGAAGGACGTCCGGTAACCTGTCTGAATCAGTTTCAGATCCAATCCCAAGGTCCGGCAGAAGATGTTGAAAAAACTGATATTATTATTATTTCCTCCATTTTTGATTTTTCAACTCTTGAGTCGGATAAAGCACTTATTTCTTGGTTGAAGCAACATCATGAAAACAGCACCACTATTGCCGCTATCTGTACGGGCTCTTTTTTTCTTGCCGCTACAGGCTTGTTGGATGGGAAAACCGCCACAACACACTGGGGATTTGCTGATGTATTTAAATCAATGTATCCCGGGATTCATCTTCTGCCAAGAAAGCTGATTACAGATGAAGGATCTCTTCTATGTTCCGGTGCATGCACCCCAATCCACCACCTAAAAAAAGAAAAACCCCGTTGCGCTTGATGAATCAAGCAGATAGAATGTTTTCGACCAAAAAAACCTTTCATCAACGGGGT
>JAAELK010000167.1 GCA_024226935.1 Desulfobacteraceae bacterium | reverse complement strand
TATACGCCAGTGACTGGGAACGGGTGAATGATGCATATGATGAGTTACGCTTCCCGGAGCGCTCAGGGGCGACCTTAGAAGAGTCGTAGCAAAAACGGCTCGTGGACTGGGGCAGCCCCTGTCGGAATTAAAAGATATGGACTTGGAAGAACTGGCAGAATGGCATCAAACCTTAAAGGAAATTGAGCATGGGACGTGAACTGAAACTGGGATTAAAATTGACTGCTCGACGGGACTCCAGCCTTAAAAGCAGTCTCAAACAAACCCAGAATGGTCTGGAGGGGATAGGAAATGAAGCCAGTCGATCTGGCAATCTGACTAAAACCGCCAGTGAATCCCAGGCACGTTCCCTTACCAAAACCGAACGAAAAGCAGGTCAACTTTCCCGGACATACCAACGTAACACCCGCACCATGAAAAATTGGGGCCGATCCGTTCGGCGCACCACCGGTGATATAAATAAAAAACGCAAGGCCATGGTGCTTTTGAATAATGGCATGGACAAGGCTGCCAATCGATATACCGGCTTGGTTGGTGCTGTCGGTGCCGGAATGACCATTAGTAATGTGGGCAATGCCCAGGAGCGTATTGAGCGCCTGGGCATCCAGGCTGGGTATTCTTCCGACCGGATGAAGCAGCTCAAAAGAGACATTGAATCCGCAGCCCTCCAAGAGAATATCCGGGTGGACCCCAAAGAGATCCTGGCGGGGGTGGAATCCATCGTGGAAAAGACAGGAAACCTATCCTTTGCCGAACAGAATTTGCGGAATATTGGTATAGCCATGCAGGCTACCGGTGCCACCGGTGAAAATATTGGTGAGTTGTTTGGTGAATTTGAAAAAATGGGGATCAAGACCCCGGAAAAAGTAATAGAGGCCCTGGATATTCTCAATGTTCAAGGTAAGGATGGGGCCTTCACCCTTCAAAATCTGGCTGCCCTGGGGCCGCGTGTAATCACGGCCTATACTTCCACCGGCAGGGAAGGCACCACGGCATTGCGAGAAATGGGGGCAGCCCTTCAAATGATCAGGATGGGAACTGGTTCTTCTGAAATGGCTGCTACGGCTTTTGAAGCACTATTAAGAACTTTGACCGATCCGGCTAAAATCAAAAAACTTGAAAAGGCCGGAATGGAATTGTTTGATCCTGATAAAATGGCCGACGGAAAACGGGTGCTTCGGCCTATCAATGAACTGATGGCTGAAATCATTGAAACCACCGGTGGAGATAAGGTGGAGTTGGGCAATATATTTGATGCAGAAGCAATCCGGGCCTTTAATCAAGCTGCCGGGGAATACCAACGCACCGGTAAGCTGGATAAACTTAATGATTTTTATTCTGTCCAGGCAGATGGTAGCACAACCCTGAAAGATGCCGCCAGGGCTGCTGGTACTTTTAATGCTTCCATGACCATGATCGGGGCTGCCTGGGAGCGATTTGCCGAACATAAATTGACCGGTCCCATTGAAGTGGCTGCCGACATGCTTGATAAATTGGGATCGGAAGGTGCTAATCGTCTTTTTACAGGACTTACTGTGGCAGGTGGCGGGCTGCTTGGTGCTATGGCCATCAAAAAAGGTGTGGGGCTGTACCGGGGGGTGAAGGGACTGTTTGGCGGGAAGAGAAAAAGAGGCGGGGGCCTGTCTGGCAACCTAGGATTTGGTATGGGCATGGATGTACAAAATGTCCGTATTATTAACTGGCCTGCTTCCAGGGGATTAAGAAGTTTAGAAGACGGTGATAGTAATGGCAGAAGAAAAAGAAGGGGTAAAAGAAGAGGTAAAAGCGGCAGACTTTCACGGGTATCAAAAAGGGGCAAACTTTCAAGATTGTTCAAAGGTGGCGGTCTTTCGAGATTGTTTAAAGGTGGCGGTCTTTTAAGAAAAGGTAGCCGTTTACTTGGCCGGGTGGGGGGACCAATTGCAGCCGTGGCAGGTCTTGTTGATCTGGGAAGTGCCATAAAAACTGGTGATTCCAGAAAGATAGGAGGCTCTTTGGGGCGGTCCGGGGGCGGTTTGGCCGGGGCCGCTGCCGGGGCGGCAATAGGCAGTGTGATACCCGTAGTGGGTACGATAATCGGCGGTATTGCTGGAGGTATTTTAGGCAGTCTATTTGGAGAAAAGATAGGAGAGGCTGCCGGAACTGCCATGAAATCCAAGCCGTCACCACCGGCCCCGGCACTTGTCAAGGTACCACCACCGGCCCAGATCCCGGCGCTTGCTGATGGACCTTTAGCAATTAATATTTATCCATCACCTGGCCAGAGTCCTAAATCAATAGCGGATGAAGCAATGCGGCTTATTGAGAAAAGAAGGGGAAGGAGGCTCCATGACTAAAATTATGATGAAGTTGGGGCAATATAAATTCAGCTTATCCACGGCGGCATATCAGGAATTAAAAAGAACAAGCCCCCACAGATGGTCTGAGCAAAATCGAGTGGGAAGACGTCCGGCTCTTCAATATACTGGCCCTGGAAAAGAAACCGTCGAATTGTCCGGAGATATCTATACCACATATAAGGGGGGAACCGGTCAATTGGATGCTATGCGTAAGGAAGCCAGTACCGGTCAACCAATGATCTTGGTTGACGGTCTTGGTAAGATCTGGGGCAAATGGTGTATTGAAGAAGTCCAGGAAACTCAAACAATTTTTTTGCCAGGAGGAATTCCTAAAAAGCAAACCTTTAACCTGCGATTATCCCATTATGGAGAGGATAAATGAAATATATGACAAGTGATGGTGATATGCTGGATATGATTTGTTGGAAATATTATGGACGGGTGGAAGGAACGGTTGAAGCTGTATTGGAAGCTAATTGCGGATTGGCTGATAAGGGGGCTGTCTTTCCGGCAGGAGTTAAAATAGAGCTTCCAAATTTATCCGATGCCACGGCAGAGACTAAAACCATGAGGCTTTGGGACTGATGAAACCTATTTACAACATAAAAGCCAATGGGAAAGATATCACAGCCTTAATTAAAGACCGCCTGATCTGTCTTGAAGTTACCGATGAAAGCGGCTGGCAAAGTGACCGGGTGACAATTGAACTGGATGATCGGGACAATCTTTTTGTCTTGCCGGAAAAAGGAGCTGAGTTGGATATCAGTATGGGAATTGAATACGATGAAAAGCCCAAGCTGGTTCACATGGGAATCTTTGTTGTGGATGAGGTTGAGTGTTCCGGTCCTCCGGATAAAATTAATATTGAAGGCAAAGCAGCCAATATGACAGCCAGTCTTAAAGAAAAGAAAAGCCGCCCCTGGGACAACGTGACCCTATCCGATATTGTAGGCACAATTGCCGGTGAACATGATCTTACACCTGTCGTGGGTGTTGACCTGGCTGGTATCAAGTTTATCCACCTGGATCAAGCAGACGAATCAGATCTGCATTTTTTAACCCGTCTTGGCCGGGAATATGATGCAGTGGCCAAGCCGGTATCTAAACGGCTTCTCATGGTAAAAAAAGGCCAAGCTAAAACCGCAACCGGCAAATCTTTTCCTACTGTCAATCTGACAAGGTCTGATTTTATAGAACCTGGATGGGATATGATTGCCCAGGATCGGGGGAAATATAAGACCGTAACAGCATTTTATCAGAACATCACAGCCGGAGAAAAACAATCGGTATCCGTGGGTTCAGGAAAGCCAGTCTTTGTCATCCGGACTCCATTTGCAACCAAAGAACGAGCCATGCAGGCGGCACAATCACGCATGGATAAACTTATGCGCGGCATTTCCACTCTACGCGGATCCGTCTCAGGACGAACCGATCTTTTGGCCGAAGGACAAATCAATGTGGCAGGAATTAGGCCCGGCGTAAACGGCTTATGGGGTCTGACAAAAGTCACATCTAAAATAGATGATGC
>JAAELK010000166.1 GCA_024226935.1 Desulfobacteraceae bacterium | reverse complement strand
TGGCAAAGTGACCGGGTGACAATTGAACTGGATGATCGGGACAATCTTTTTGTCTTGCCGGAAAAAGGAGCTGAGTTGGATATCAGTATGGGAATTGAATACGATGGAAAGCCCAAGCTGGTCCACATGGGAATCTTTGTAGTGGATGAGATTGAGTGTTCCGGTCCTCCGGATAAAATTAATATTGAAGGCAAAGCGGCCAATATGACAGCCAGTCTTAAAGAAAAGAAAAGCCGCCCCTGGGACAACGTGACCCTATCCGATATTGTAGGCACAATTGCCGGTGAACATGATCTTACACCTGTCGTGGGTGTTGACCTGGCTGGTATCAAGTTTGTCCACCTGGACCAAGCAGACGAATCAGATCTTCATTTTTTAACCCGTCTTGGCCGGGAACATGATGCCGTGGCCAAGCCGGTATCAAAACGGCTTCTCATGGTAAAAAAAGGCCAGGCTAAAACTGCAACCGGCAAATCTTTTCCTATAGTCACCATTATCAGGCAGGATTTTGTTGAACCTGGATGGGAAATGATTGCCCAGGATCGGGGGAAATATAAGACAGTAACAGCATTTTATCAGAACATTACAGCCGGAGAAAAACAATCGGTATCCGTGGGGTCAGGAAAGTCTGTCTTTGTCATTAGGACCCCATTTGCAACCAAAGAACGAGCCATGCAGGCGGCACAATCACGCATGGATAAACTTGCGCGCGGCATTTCCACTCTACGCGGATCCGTCTCAGGACGAACCGATCTTTTGGCCGAAGGACAAATCAATGTGGCAGGAATTAGGCCCGGCGTAAACGGCTTATGGGGTCTGACAAAAGTCACATCTAAAATAGATGATGC
>JAAELK010000165.1 GCA_024226935.1 Desulfobacteraceae bacterium | reverse complement strand
TCCAGTTTTGCCAGGCGGGATTCATAATAAATGGGGACGGTGGCTCCGTCATCCACGGCATCCTGGATATCATAGATAGAAATATAATCCCCAAACACAGACCGGGTGTCTTTATCCTCCATGGATATCGGGGTCCCGGTAAAACCGATAAAAGAGGCATTGGGGATGGCATCCCGAAGGTGTTTGGCAAAACCAAAAACATATTTCCCGGTTTTAGGATTCAGCTTAGCTTTTAAACCGTATTGGCTGCGGTGGGCTTCATCACTAATCACGATAATGTTGCTGCGGTTGCTTAAGCTGGGATGAACCTCTTCCCCGTTCAGCAATGAAAATTTTTGGACCGTGGTAAAAATAATGCCGCCAGATTGTTTTGATTCAAGAAGATCCCGCAATTGTCCCCGGTTATCGGCCTGCACCGGGGTTTGCCGAAGCAATTCTTTGGCGTTACAAAAAGTTTGGTATAACTGGCCATCAAGGTCATTTCTATCCGTGACAACCACAATAGTGGGATTGTTCATCCCGGATTGCTGCAAAAGTTTGCCGGCATAACAGCACATGGAAATACTTTTCCCGGACCCCTGGGTATGCCAGATAACCCCGGCCTTCCGGGACCCAACGGATGTTTTCCATCTGCCGGCTGTCTGGCTTTTAAAGCCAATAGATTCTTCCGAAATACCAATGGCCACCATAGTTGTCCAGACCGCTTCCCGAACAGCATGAAATTGATGATATCCGGCAATTTTTTTGGTGATGGTATCGCCTTCCTGCTCGAAAATGATAAAATACCGAATGTAGTCAAGCAGAAGATCCCGGTCAAAGAAACCCTTAACCATCTTCTCCAATTGATATGATATGATAGGCTTATCATTTTCATGTTTAACGGTATGCCAGGGCATGAACCGTTCTTTATTGGCTGTCAGCGATCCGATCCTGGCCGTGATCCCGTCACTGATTACCAAAGCTTCATTGAAAACAAAAAGATCCGCAATTTCTTCTTTGTAAGTCTGCAACTGGCTGAACGCGCTCCATACATCAGCATTCTCATCACCGGGATTTTTAAGTTCAAGAACAGCTATGGGCAAACCATTTATGAAAATCACCAAATCAGGCCGGCGATTCATTTTGGTTCCCTGGATTGTAAATTGATTGACCACCAGGAATTCGTTATTTTCGGGGTGCTCAAAATCAATCAGAAAGGCATTATCATTGATGGTTGCATCTCCGGATTGAAACTCAACATCAACGCCTTCCAACAAGAGCTTATGAAAATTCTTGTTGTTCTGGGTCAAAACCGGGGACTCAGGATTTTCAATGGAGGTTATAGCATCACTGAGAACTTCAACTGGAACTTGGGGATTAATTTTTTGCATGGCAGACAACAACCGGTCAGGCAGAATCACCTGCCTATAATCTTTTCGTTCCGGACATTCACCGTCATGGGCAATATCCGGACCGTATGCATACTCATAACCACCATCTTGGAACCATTTAATACAGAGATCTTCCAGTTGAGCTTCTGTGATTATCATAATTAATCCTTGATTAGTTTTTCTGCGTCCGGGATGCGGAGTTCTCCTGATAGAAGCTTGGGTAGGAGGGTGTCACGGAGATTGGTTAATAATTGGTTATTAAATTTATTATTATCTATTTTCTTAAAGCTTGGTTTAATCAACGATACGAATTCATTTTGAATTTCTTTTGTCGGAACAAGTAGTGGATAATATTGTATAGACTTGAATGTTATCTGGGGGAAAGTCCCTGATCGAGATTCAGCAATAAGATTAAACTCGCCTATAGTACGATTTTGCCTCAGTAGCTGATATAAATACCTGGAATGGATTTCCCCTAAAGAACGTATAACCATAAATTTAGTAGAAACTACATAGTTGCCTACATCAAAATTTACATAGGCATATCTTTTATTTTTAGGTCTAATTTCACTAAACAAGATATCATTGAAGCCTATTTGTTTTTTTGCCTGTCCAGGTAAAGTTTCCTTATCAGACAAATTGTTGTGTAAAAAATCGCCTTTGAATACATCTCCAGTATTTATGAAAACAGGATAGCAATGTTTATCGAAATCGAATTTTCCAGAATAATTTTCTGCAACATCACCCAGTGTTGAAACATCCCACCCCTCAGGCACCCAACCCATCTTTTCAGTGAACATAAAACTACTCGGGAAAAGCTTCCGGATATTCTCAGGTAAAGGTTTCCGATCATCACCAAGGGCTATTCGGGCATTCGTTTTCTTTTTTAGGGTATCGGGAATTTCGTTTCCAGCAGCCAGGGCGTTATCGATCACCGGGTCGAAATCGACAAACCAGGATTTGAAGATTGCCTGGGCCATGGCTTCCAGGGTTTTGTTTGTTTGGCGGTTTAATTCTATTTTGTCGTCTAGGGTGCCGAGGATGTGGGCTATGGCTTTTTGTTCAAAGAGTGGGGGGATTTTGCATTTATAAAGATGGATTCTACTCGGTGAAGTGTGTTTTACGGTTGTTCCTGATGCAGACCCTATAATCCATGATCTATATTTATTTGCTCGAAGCAAATAACTTATAAAGACAGAATCTGAAGGTAAGTTTTTATTAAATTCAAGCAAACCAATTCGTTGATTATGAAGCCAAATATTCTCATTTTTAGGAACGATTGCAGCATAACCCAGTGTGTCTGTCTGCTTACTCAAATCGGTCATTGATACGATTATCTGACCAGGTTCCAATATGTATTCTTTCGGTATTGGACCATCATAGAATTTTTTTTTGTTGTTTTGAAACCCCCCACCAATAGAAAAATTACCCGGGGTGACCAACATAGTTTGTGTAGATGTATCCGAGAAATATTCACCTTTAAATGCAAAGCCGTGCTTAACCTTAAAAATATCTCCAAGGGAAATTTTCTTCCAATCACTCCTCATAACCCAGCACCTCCAAATTTTTCCGAATCTCATCATCCAACCGCTTAGATTCTCCCATCTGCTCAAACAAGGTGTTGCTCAACTCAGCCATTTTAGTTTCAAAAGGAATCCCATCATCCTCTTCTTCAGGCACCCCAACATACCGTCCCGGGGTCAGCACATAATCATGTGATTTGATTTCCTCTACCTTTGCTGATTTACAAAAACCAAGTTGAT
>JAAELK010000164.1 GCA_024226935.1 Desulfobacteraceae bacterium | reverse complement strand
TTTGTGTTCCCATCAAAGATATTTGGGTCTTTCCTCTTGATAAAAAGTTTAGAGTTTTGCTTAAATCAACTCATGAATGACTAACCCGAATATTTACCACAAACAAAGTAAATATTCAATAATTTTAATTGGTTATATAAAGAAATTCGAGGTATTGCGTATGATTGATTTCAATTTTGTAATAAGTAATGCCTTTATGGTTTGAGTTAATCAAAGGTCTCTTATGTTCAATTTATTTTATATTGATTCCTAAGCCTATAAGACGCTTTTAGGCAAAAGTGTCTTATAGGACGTTTCTATATCGTTGTTTTTAGCCCTAAAAAAGCGAATACAGGCCCGTTTTAAGGCTACTTTTTTAACCTCCTTGAATTATTTTGTTTTGCTTGGGCGACCCCAATATGGTATTCATATAATGCCTGTATCACCGGGTGCCAAGCGAAATTTGTGTCAAAGTTGATGTTGCCAAGATCACAGAATTTGAATTAACAAAAACGGCGGTGCACTCCAGTGAATAGGACTGTTGGGGTGATTTCCAGCCATCTGTGAAATGTAGTGATTTGATCACTTAAGATATTTTTCCAGAATCATTTTGTGAGTGCCATTTTTCTTAATTTTTTCAAGAGCACTTCTAAATTTTTCTACTATCTCATCCGAAGTTTTTTTTCCAAATGCCATGTAATACCCCTCAGACGACACCTCATCTAAACGATATACTTTTTTAATTATTTCTTCAGGCTTATAACCCTCTTTTTTAACAATGTAAGAAGCTGTTAGCTCAGGCATTGACCATAAATCGATCCTTTTTGATAATAATTTTTGAAAACCCAACAAATATCTATTTGTAGATTGAATATTTTTGCCCTTTATAAATCCTTTGCTAATCAAATACTGTTCTCTTAAGTCCTCTCTGACTGTTCCTATTTGGTATTTTTTAGCATCGGCCAAGATCTTGATCTTGATGTCTACACGATTTTTCAAAGCAAACAAGTAAAAATCAGCAGGAGCAATAACTCCAATCCATTTATATTGGTTCTCTCTTTTTTGATTTCTTCCGATTGAGTAAATCAATGTGTTCTCATCATGCCGAGCCACCATCAATGTCCGTGCCCAGGGATATACTTTAATTTCCACTTTAATGTTTAGTTCCTGCAATACAGCTCTCACAATTTCTGTACTTACTCCTGTTATTTTACCATTTTCCTCATAATTATATGGAGGAAAATTTTCTGTAACAATCTTGATGGGTTGGCCATAGACTGAAAAACTGAAGATTGAAAGAATAAATAAAACCCATAAGACTGAAAATATTTTTTTCATCATTTACTCCTTTCAAAAAGTTTAATCAAAAATGACTGAGAAGATAAGCCCAACTACCTAAATCTGCGGCTCGTCCGCAGCATTTGACTTGTTTGAAATTTATAGTACTTTAGGTAAGACTCCTTGAGACCTTTGATAAATTACTATTTTCATTTGGTTTAACAATTGAATTTAAAATTCCACTCTAATTTTAAAAATTTTGCTGTTTTTAGCCTTAAATTTATAAAAATTTCTGGATATCATTCCAATATTTGCTGCCCACATGGCTGTTACCAGTCTTTGGACACATTTATACCCTTGCTGCCCGTTTTTTTCATCCTTTCTCATAATGCCGTCTTTAAAATGATTCATGGCAAGAAACTCCCGGTTGGGAGCACCGGCATACCCTTTATCTGCATATACTATTGCAAGCACAAATCCATGTTTTGCATCAACTGATGTGTGTTCCGACCGGGCCAGTCATCTCCAAATCTTTTGTCACAATCATTGAAATCCCATTGATCCCAGGTTCGAAGACCCCAGCCAAGTTCCTTGAACCTGTCTTGATCATCTTTGCCTTCAAGGGCCAGTGACCAGACCATCGATTCTGTCCAGCCATGCTTTTGTGCCACCTGCGCCACAGTAAACCCCTGGGACAAATCGGTATTTAGGAGATTTGCCAGTACTGGCATTTTTCCTAAATGATTATGAATTGTCTTCTGGTCTATCCCCAAGCGCTTTGCAATC
>JAAELK010000163.1 GCA_024226935.1 Desulfobacteraceae bacterium | reverse complement strand
GCTTAGAAAAACATTCGCCTCAATAATGGCAGAAAATGGAGTAGATAGAGGAGAGTTAGCCGAAATAATGGGTAATACAATAGCTACTGGTGAAAAGTACTATATTGACGTTCGGCATCAGCACCTAATGAGCGCCATGGAAAAAAGAAAGATGACATTAAACCCAGGGAAGGAATGAAAAGATGGATTTAGCAATAGTAGAACATGATAATATAGCCTCGAAAATATACGAGATACGAGGACTAAAAGTAATGCTGGACTCTGATTTAGCTCAATTGTATGGAGTAACAACAGGAAATTTAAACAAAGCAATGAAAAGAAATATAGAGAAATTTCCGCCTGATTTTTGCTTTCAACTAGATGAAAACGAGGCTAACGAATATTTGAGGTTCCAGGCTGGAACCTCAAAACGTGGCGGTCGTAGATACTTACCGTATGCCTACACCGAGCATGGTGTGTTAATGTTAACTGTGTTATTTATGGATGGGATGCATCCCACGCACAACCTGCAAACTGGAAAAGCCTGGATAAAATGTGGATCAAAAAAAGAGGTTCCTACAAATTCAGGAAGAAAAAGATGTAATTTGAATGGCTTCTACAATCCATT
>JAAELK010000162.1 GCA_024226935.1 Desulfobacteraceae bacterium | reverse complement strand
GACAGTTATCGGATGAGAGAAGAGAAACAATAATTATAATTTAGCCGGGCTGGCAGTTCAAAAATAGTGATCTGTCAGTCTTTTTTAACATACATTTTTAAACCAGGGACTTTATGACATTTTCACACCCCCGCCAACAGTTGTAAAAAGTTTGGCATATCTGATATGGATACACTCTTTAATAACAATGAACGGATAAAAAAATGTATGTATATATTTAAAAAATCTGTTTAAATGGCGTGAACATTAAATACTGGGAGAAATCATGTTAGAAAAAAAAATTAAATTTTTACTGGTACTATTAATATTGCCCATGGTCATTATAAGTGAAGTTTTTGGATGCACAACTTTTGTAATCCATAAGAAAGACAGGATGGTATATGGAAGTAATTTTGATTTTTATCTTGAGCAAGGACATATATCTGTCAATAAGAGAGATGTCATTAAAACAGCCTTTATTGAATCACCTGAAATCAAACTATCCTGGGTATCCAAATATGGAAGTGTTACTTTTAATCAGACCGGTAAAGAATTTCCTTATAACGGCATGAATGAAGCAGGTCTTGTTATTGAAAATATGGATCTATATGAAACTCAATATCCTGGGATGGATGAACGTTTTGGACTCATGGAAGTGCAGTGGATACAATATGCCCTGGATAATTTTGCAACTGTCAATGAACTCATAGCAAGTTCCGGCAGCATTAGAATTTCCAGGCAATCAAAGGCTATAATTCATTTTCTGGTGGCTGATCGATCAGGTAAAAGCGCAGTCATTGAATTTATTAACGGAGAGATGAAGGTTTACAGGGGAAAACATCTTCCTTTCCCGGTACTTGCAAACAGCAGTTACAAAGATTCATTGGATTATTTTCAAAATCTGGATACATATCCTGAAGGGACAGAAAGTTTAAATAGGTTTGCCAGAGCTGTCCTTATGACAAAAGAGTATAAAAAAAAGGAAAATATAGTTGATTATTCCTTTGAAATTCTTTTGTCTGTCAAACAGGAACACACCCAATGGAGTCTCGTTTTTGATATTTTTAATGGAAAAATTTATTATAAGACAATCAGCAACCCGGAAGTCAGATCAATAGATCTAGGTAAAATGGATTTTTCATGTGAGACCCCTGCAATGTATCTGGACATTAATCATCGAGCAGGAGAATCATTTAGTGAATACAACAGCATCATAAACAGACAGTTGATTGAAACCATTTTCAATGGTGTGCCTTTTTTACAAGATACTTCAACATCCTTCCGGGATGCTCTGGGGCATTATCCTGAAACAACAACTCCATTATATTAAGGAGTTCAAAATCAATTTAGGATTGAAAAAATAATTAAGTTGTGAATATTTTGTTAAATACCAGGTTATCGCAAACCTCTTTCTTCATATACTTGATAAATTCGTTCCGGATAATCTCCAATGATTCCATCCACTTCATCATCAAGTAATGAATGCATTTTGGAAGTTTGATTGACCGTCCAGGGGTGAACTGTGATCCCCCTGGATTGGAAAAAATTAACAAAGGGCTGGGTGATAATTTTTGCCGGAAGGTGAACAACATCATATTCAGGATTTATGGTCCATCCAAATCCAAAAGCCCATGCAATACTCGCCCTTGAAATTTCCTCAATTGTACCTCCGGTCAGGGTGGCATGATTTGAGAGGCTTCGATATTCATTCATGGCTTTGGTATGCTGGCTTGCCACCAACACAATATCTTCGATCTTGTTGAGCTGGATCAGCTCCCAGGTTTTTTGAGCAAGTAATTTGCTGTTGTCTTTGAGTTCTATACTGATTCGTACATCAGGATAATAATCAATAATTTCCTGCAAAGTTAAAATCTTCAAGCCAATTCCACGGTAAGGATAGGTCTGTTCATCCAGAGTGAAGGTATACCCGGCATCCAGTTCTTTGATCTGCTCTAAGGTCATATCTTCAATCTTGCGCGTATCTCCGGTAACAACACTTGTATCGGCATCGTGGCTGACGATGATCTCGTCATCAAAACTTAAGTGTACATCCAATTCCAAGATATCTGTGCCCTTTTCCAGGGCACTGGTGAAAGCTGGCTCGGTGCTTTCAGGATAATTGCCGGAGTCTCCACGGTGGGCAAGAATTTGTGGACAGGGACAATCTAAGAAAGATGATTGACCAATACACAACGCCGGCGGGCCAATGACAATTAAGTTGATGACAATTAAGCTGATGACAAAAGAAAAAAATTTACGTCCCATGATATTCTCCTAGTGTTAACATTGAAAAGTTAATACCGAAAACTAACAGGCCGATTTGACAATAAATTGCTGAGATTAGGATCGAAAACATAATAAGTTGAACAAAAATTGCGAAGAATTTTGACTCATATGCAAGGCGCATCAAAGGTTTAATACTGTACGTATTAGGCCTTTGATGGAACGTAGCAGATGGGTCAAAAGACGAGTGATTTTGTTCAAGTAATTTGCTTTTCGATCCTTAGTTAATGTAAATTGATTTTGAAATTAACTCAATATTTTTTTGCTACAAATTTGCGACCCCAATTATTTGATTTTTGAAATTGACCATGGGGGTGTATATTAGGTGAGTACATTAATTGTGAACAGTCGGTAATATCTTTTCAAGATTCAGGTGATGTCTTTTCAGCTTATTATTTAAAGTTGTTCTTGTTATATTCAGGATTTTTGCAGCTTCAGTTTTATTACCTTTTGTTTGTTTTAAAGTTTCACAAAGAGCGATGATTTCGATCTCATCCAGGGATTTGCCCCCACCTGAAAGATTGGTTTGGAAAGAATCTTCCGGTTGGTATTCTTTTATTATATTCAGGGGAAGATCCTTTTCAGAGATATACTGCCCCATACACAAAATTATCGCTCTTTCGACGGCATTTTCAAGTTCTCGTACATTTCCGGGCCATCGGTATTTAGCCAGAGCATCCATTGCCATGGGGGTAAAACCTTTAATGATTTTTTTGTTTTTACTGGTATACTTGGCTAAAAAATTTTGTGCCAGTAAAGGAATATCTTCTTTTCTATCCCTTAAAGAAGGTATTATTATGTTAATGACATTAAGTCTATAAAACAGATCTTCCCTGAAATGCCCCTTTTTTACTTGTTCTTCAAGATCTTTGTTTGTTGCAACAATTATGCGGACATCTATATTTATTGTTTTATCGCTGCCTACCCTTTGAATTTGTCTTTCCTGTATAGCTCTGAGCAACTTAACCTGCATTAATAGCGGCATTTCACTTATTTCATCGAGAAAGATACTTCCTTTGTCAGCGGACAAAAAAAGCCCGTTGCGCCTATTGTCAGCCCCTGTAAAAGAGCCTTTTTCATGTCCAAATAATTCAGATTCCAGAAGTGTTTCATTAAGTGCCGCACAATTTATTGAAATCAGGCGGTTTTTTTTCCGATTGCTATTGTTATGAATAGCTTTTGCAAATAACTCTTTACCGGTTCCGCTTTTTCCTGAAATCAGAATGGTTGCATCTGTTGGGGCTGCAATTTTTGCTGTATCAATTACCTGTTTTATTGCGGTACTGGAACCAATGATTCCGGTAAAACTGAGTTCCGAGAGTATTTTTTCTTTTAATCTGGCATTTTCAATGGACAACTCAAGATGTCTGGTAGCCCGTTCAATGGATAATTTCAGTTCATTGAAATTTAAGGGTTTTGTTAAATAGTCGTCAGCTCCCAGTCTCATAGCTTCAACCGCTTTATCAACCGAAGAATATGCCGTCATCATGATAATAGGTATGGATGGGTTGAACTCTTTTATTTTCCGGAGCGCTTCCATGCCTCCCACGTTTGCCATTTTGACATCCATAAGAATAACATCATAGGGATTTTGTCCGGCCTTATGTATTGCATCTTCTCCATCGGTGACGCATTCTGTGGAATGGGATAGAGTTTTTAAAAGTGTTTGAAGCATGGAAAGATGTGCTTTATCATCATCAACAATTAATATTTTGCCTTTCATATCTGCTCTTCCTGATTGTCGGTTATAGGTATTGAAATCATAAAAGTTGTCCCTTTGGCTTTTGTGCTTATCATATTTATTGTTCCATCATGGCTCTGAATAATTTTGTATACAATGGCGAGTCCAAGGCCGGTGCCCATCTTTTTTGTGGTAAAATATGGATTGAATATATTGGCCTGATCTTCAGGACAAATTCCTTCACCCGTATCTGAAATGTCAAAAATCATTCTTCCTTCTTTCGTACTCACTCCGATGGTAAGATCCCCACCATTTTTCATTGCCTGGATGGCATTAATATAAAGATTAAGCAGGATCTGGGTGAAACGATCATGGTCAATCTTTATATCTGGAAGATTTTTATCAATAATTTTTAATATATTAACATTGGCTGTCTGGGCCTCATATTTAATAAGTCTCAAGGAATTATTTATAAATTTTATAATATCGGTTTTTTCCAATTTTAAGTTTGCAGGCCTTGCAAATTCAAGTAGCTCTGAAATCACCCTGTTTACCCTGTCAACTTCTCCAACCATGATATTGGCAGCTTTTTTGTTTTCACTGTCGTTATCAAATAGAGTTTCAAAAAATGTGGCATACCCCCGAATGGAACTCAATGGGTTTCTGACCTCATGGGCAATACCAGCAGCAAGGGTTCCAACGGCGGCAAGTTTTTCTTTCCTCTGGATTTCGATTTTTAAAGCCTTGATATCACTCAAATCCTTTAAAATGAAAACAAAGCCGATAAAATTTTTCTGCTCTCCAATTATCTTTGTTATGGTTACACAAACCGTTGCGGCTTCGTTTTTTTTGGTTTCGAGTATTATTTCGTTTTCTAAAACAGGAGATCCTCTTTTAACGGTTTCATACAGCCTTAAAAGAGAATCAGGGAAAAAAATATTTGCCTTTTTTCCTCTTGCCCCTTGAATATCGGTCTTTAAAAAGGAACATGCAACTGCGTTTATATAGGTTATTAAAGCTTTCTCATTTACTACAACTATCCCCATGGGCAGGCTCGTTACAAGCTCCGATGCAAATGCTCTCGTATCCTGGAGCAGTCTATGGGAACGGGCATTGTTTTGAGCCCAGAATAAGGAGACCATCCCGGCCATTCCCAATAGAAACATGATCGATACCATGATCGCACTGTTTTTGATATCTTCTATCCGTGCTTTTTCAAAGGGCCCTATATCCATTCCAATAAAAATTATCGGTCGATTCTGTGGGTCCAATATTCGGTCTTCAGGCATATTTTTCATCCATCCGGGGGTACATCCTGTCGACATTTTCTTTTTCCTCCTGTTCATCATCCCTCTTCCGGAGGTGTGTTTCGGGTTTCTTAAAACAGGTAAAAAAGTTTTATATACTTCAAAATAGGATTGGTGATCTGCTTTTTTAACGATTCTCCACTGGGGAATATCAAGGGCCGAAATATTATCTTTGAACCGTGAATCACTTAACCTTGTGCCTACTTTTTGTCCGGTATTGTGGGCAAGTATCTCCCCTTTGCTATCTACGATGAAAATATAGGCAATATCTTTTTGTGATGCTGTTTCTTCAAGCAGAGTCTGTAAATGGGCCTCATTTCCAAACAGGCCCATCATACCGGTTCTCGTGCCTGCTTCAAATGATCTGATCAGCGCTGCACCTTTTTCTTCCAATAATTGAGCCATATATTTTTCTTCACGGTGATAGTTTATTGCTGCCTGAATAATCACTACACCCATTAATATAAGGCTTGTTCCTATTATCATCCACGGAGAGATAAAGGGGTTAAACTGTTTTAATTTTTGAATGAGCATATTAAAATCCGGTCAGGTGGTTAAAAATTAATCACTTGTTTTTAAATGACTGTCTAAAATTTAATCAATAAATATCATTTTAGCAAGGTTAATTTATGTTGCAAAGATGAAAGATATATAATTACCATTATTAATACAGATAGTTATAAAATTTGCAATGGGTAATGGCACGCCCATTGCAATCAAGGAAACAATGGTACAAGCCTATAACTAATTTAAATAAAGGGGAATTTATTATGAAAAAAGTCATTACAGCCGTTGTGGCAATCTTGATCGTCGGTGGTTTTGCTGCCAGTGCCTACGCCTGGAGATGTGGTGGGGGGCAAGGCTCGCCAAATTATAATCGTTCAGCCAATAATGATGTGAATTATCAATCATTTCTTAATGATACCCAGGCCCTCAGGACATCCATCTCAGCGGATAGGGCTGAATTAAATGCCCTGATGATGGGGACAAATCCTGATCCGGCAAGGGCCAGGGTATTGTCCGAAAAAATTAGTAAACAGGAAAATGAATTGAGAAAAAAAGCCAATGGGCATGGGATGTCAAATATGGGAGGAATGGGCAATGGCCGGGGTTGGCATTCTGGAACTTCAGGTTATAATCAGAATTTGCCCGGCTGCTGGTAATAATTGATTATCTTTATCACAAGAGTCAATGGGGGGTTGTTCCTCACTGGCTATAATAACAAGTAAAATAACAGGTATAATAACACGGGAGAGACAGATGTGGGGTTGTAATTACAGTGGAGCAGGTTTTGGACATTGGGGCTTTGGTGGAGGAATTATGGGGCTTTCTCTGACTGCCCTTATTATCATTATTGCCGTCGTAGTGGTGGTGAAAATAATCAGATCCAATCAATCTGGACAGTCTGAAAAATTTGATCAAATTGATTCCCTCAAGATTTTGAAGATGAGATTTGCCAAGGGTGAAATTGATGAACAGGAATACCAGAAGAAGAAAGATATCCTTGCTCCCTAGGCAGGACTTTTTAATTACTCCATGATTCAAAATTATCTAAAATGGTCCCGGTCGTAATTAATTTGGCCGGGATTATGGATAAAACTCGATGATCCAGTTTTCATAAATTGACAACATCTTGGCTGTCGGTTATTCTCTCCACGTTAACAATAAGCCTTATGTTTCAGCGATGGAGATGATTTGTAACGTCCCCATGAGTTAAGATGCATGTGTTTGGAT
>JAAELK010000161.1 GCA_024226935.1 Desulfobacteraceae bacterium | reverse complement strand
CCCCCTGGGGCCCTACCAGATTTTAGGTGGTGAAAAAAGTTTTAAAGCTATTTTTTTAATCAAGGTGGGTCAAAATTGGGTTATAAAAGGGGGTCATTTTTTGGTTGTAAATTCTAGATATTGGGAGGGTAACCGTGTAATTGTTGTTCTGAACTGCTTTTTGTTCCATGGCCAGGGTTAAAATATAGGTAGATAGTCGGGCAGGAACTCTTTTGAAGCCTAACTCCTCAATGTGCACGCGAAAGGCCTGCAACCGCCAGGAAAGTTCGGCCAGCATATTCATGGAAAGCACAGGGATAGTGGATAGAAGATCAATAAATTTATTTCTGGGTAAAAACAATATATTGGAATTCTCAATGGCCATGGCAGAATTTGGATAATTTGTGTCAGCCAAAATCGGAATATCGCCGAAGGTCTGACCTGGGCCATAAATATGAAGAGTTTGTTCGTTTCCCTCAAAAGAAAGTTTAAAAGTCTTAACCTTTCCGGTGTTGATAATAAAAAAGCCATCTTCATGTTCCCCTTCTTGGAAGATAAGCTTATTACGATTAAAGCTAAGTTCAAGGATAATGGGCTGTATTAATTTCAGTTGAGGTTCTGAAAGATCTGAAAAAAGCGGTATTTTTTTTAATATATGACGGGAAACATATTGATAAGTCATATCATACCTATATTTACGAAAAGTATTGTCTTAATTTTTAAACCTTGATCTATATGTAACAATTATAGATTTTATTCTATCTCTATACCCGGAATGTGTCAATAAGATGTCACACCCAAACCCCAACCCACCACCTAAAAAAAAGAAAAAACCCGTTGTGCTTGATGAATCAAGCAGATCGAATGTTTTCGATCAAAAAAATCTATCATTAATATCCCGGGCAGAGTAATCAATCATTCTCGCAGCCTGATTATGCGTTTATCTAATGGGCATCCGGCATATGAAGTTTTTGTTGAGGCACGCAGGTTTGGGGCCATTATTGTATTTTGTATAATATGGTTAATAACTTCTTTTTTTCAAGGGGTTTGTGGAGATAGCCTTGGAATTGTACGTTGCTGCTTGTTTTATTGAGTTCTGTCTTGGAATATGAGGTCAGCGCAATAATTGGTGGAGCTGATTTCAAGTTCTCTCGGATTCTTCTGGTTGCTTCTATACCATTCACTTCAGGTATATCAAGATCCATCAAGATCAAATCAAAATCCTTGGCTTTTTGAATAGCTTCTAGTCCGTTATAGACTGATTCATGTTTAATATTGAGTTCGTTAAGAACACTGATACTGGTTTTTTGGTTTAAAGGGTCATCGTCTACCAGCAGAAAATTTAAGGTTTTTAGTTTTTCCATAAAATCGAAATCCTCGGAAATGGACAATTCCGACGGGGTAGTGGCCAGGGGAATTGTAAACCAAAAATTACTGCCCCCATCTTTTTTGCTTTCTACTTTTATTTGTCCCTGATTGGCCTCTATAAAATCCTTAGAAAGAATTAAGCCCAGACCTGTTCCTTTTTCTTCAATGGTACCCGGTAAAATTATATTTTTTTCACCAATATTGAATAGCTTAACTATTTGTTCTTCGGATAAACCAATGCCGGTATCGTGTATTTCAACTTTGAGCATTTTTGCAAATCGGCTGGTAAAAATGGTAATTTTTCCATTTTTAGGTGTAAATTTGATGGCGTTGCTGATCAGATTTCTGACAACGGTATGGATCATGGATTGGTCAGCATAAATATTTAATTTTTCCTGTGAAAGATTAATTTTAAATTGTATGTTTTTTTGGCTGGCCTGGTTATTTAATATTGAAGTTGCTTGTTCAATTGATTCATTTATGGTGAAATTTATAGGATTGACATCAAGTTGTCCTTTTTGATTTTGTGCCCAGGTGAGTAAATCTTCTAAAAGCAGGTAAGTGTTTTTTGATGATCGGCGCAGGACCCTCAGCAGTTCAGCATCAATGATTTCATTAAATCCAATTATGTTGTTGAGTACGACCGAGAGGTTACCGATTGGACCGCGAAGATCATGGGCAATGATGGAAAAAAATTTATCTTTGGTAGAGTTTGCTTCTGCCAATTCCAGGGTTCGTTCCTTTACTTTGGAATCCAGTTCGACATTCAGAGTGTGTTGAGCTTTTAACATTTCTTTTTGGGCTAAATATTTATCTTGTTTTAGTGTATTGATTCTATCGCCTAAGCCCAGTGATAACAACAGCACCTCTAAAGCAATACCAATTTGCTGGGCGTATTCAGTAAAAAAATTAATTGGTAAAAAGCCAAATCTTAAAAATATATTTAAGATTGAGCCAAATATGAGAAAAAGCCATGCGATAAGATAAAAGTAGGCACTTCTTACATTTTGCTTGAGACAAACAATGGCGATTATCAATAAAAAAATGAGATTGGGCGCAAACAAGGCGCTGATCATGGGGGTAATTATGGATTGAACAATGAAAAATATAAGTATTGTAAGCAAAGTCCATAATACTAAAAATAGTGGAAATAAACGGTTTAAACGGGGACAGTTTTCTTTGGTGTTCAAAAAATTTTTAGTAAATAAATTGGTAAAAATAAATGTTAAAGTGACGAAAATATTGCCATATCGTTGCCATTCAGGATTGTCAGGCCAAAAAAATTCAAAACCGGATCCATTGAAGTATAATAATGAGATAATCACACAGGTGATATAGAGTACATAATATAAATACGCCCTGTCTTGAACCATCAAAAAAATAAAAAAGTTGTACAATACCATTACCGCCATAAATCCGTAAAAAAATCCCAGTATTGTCTGTTCATTGTGATCTTTAATTTGAAACGAATTGGGGTGATATATCGTTAAAGGTATTGAAAAAGGTCCCGAGGTTTGAAGGCGTAAATATAGCAGCATGTTTTCGTTACCCTTCAGGTTTAAACGGTAAATCATAAATCTATGCTTAATATCTCTATGTCTAAAGGAAACTGAATCGCCGCTTATTTTTCGGGAATAGGTTTGGTTATTTGAAGGTAGAAAAAGTGTGATTTTATCAATCAGGGGATTTTTTAATTCAAGGAGCCAGGTTTGCTGGACTGGAGAAGGATTAATTAACCTGAGTCGAATCCATATTATTGATTTACTGTATCCAAAATTTAGTGTGTCTGAACTTTTCTTGAAATTGTTTTTAAAATCATTAGAACTGATCTCTTTAAAAGAATATTGTCCTTTTTTATCTTCGTAGTAATCTATATGTTTTTCCAGAGGATATCGTTTGATGTTTGTTTCTAATAAGACCGGGGTAAGGGCATTGGCAATTAATGGAAAGCAAAGGAAAAATAGAAATGAAAATATTCGTAAGAAAATCATAATCGGTTTATTCCCTTTTTTGCGATTTGTATCTGAAAAGTAAATTATAGATTAATTTTTTCAAAAATAAAAGGGTTGACTCTCCGACGATGTTTTGAAGTTTTCAGTAACCATGGGTTTTATATACAATAATTCTCAATAATTTCGATTCTATATTATAATCTAAAGGTTTTTACAGCTTTTCTAAGGCCATCAAACCAATTCGTATTTATTATTTCCAAAATTGTGCCCATTGCTGTATTCTTTTTGTGCCGGGTCATTTCCTTTCTTTCTTCCTGTTTGATTTTCTTGGTTTTCCCATGGATATTTCCGGCCGGATTCCCGATGTGATATTGCCCCGCCGGGGATCTCCCATATTAAAAAAGGAGAGGTAAACTATGAAGTCAGATACACAAACGATCATTTTTACCAGAGAAGATCTTATTCATTTTTCCCATGCATCAAAAGATTATAATTTTGCGCATAACCCGGACTATCCCTTAATGGAGGGCGGAGTAATCGTGCATGGGATTCTGGGAGTTCTGGCCTGTCTCGCATTTATTCAGATTAAGAGCGATTGGATATTAAAATGGATCTGTGCAGATTTTATCATACCCATGAAAATAAACCAGTCCTACCATTTGCATATTGAATCTTGTGAAGAGAATGGTTGTTCAATAAAAATATTGGCCAAAAATGAATGTGTGGCGAAAATCGATTGTACATTTGAGAAAATTTCAAATGCACCCTATGTCAAACCCCTGCTCAAGATTGATGAACATTGCGAACCAGACAAAGGCGATCCCCAAACATATTTTCCATTTCAATTAAATCCGGGAATGTCAGTTCAAGGCATCTATGAACCCAATTGGCATTACCTGTCCATACTAAATGAAAAATTTTCATTTTTCAGCTCTTCTGTCAGAGCTGAACACATCCTGATGCTGATGCTGAGTGGATATTCAATTGGTATGAAAATCCCAGGAGCATACGCCTTATATCTGTCTTTTAATATCGCGTTTCATAATTTTGATGAACCCATTGAACATTTGAAGTGTTTGAATTATTCGCTTTACCTGGAGAACTACGCAGCCTTCAATAATTTGGCTGAATTATCGTTGAGTGGCAAAGGAGAAAATCATTTTTCTGCCCAGGGAACATTGTCCGCATTAAACCAAATAATGGATTATGCCTTCCACAAAATATCATTTTGTGTGGCTTCATCCTTTACGATTGATCCGGTTATATTGCCTCTCAAAGAGATGGGTAAATATATCAATCTTGATGCCGACGTTAAAATCGCGTCGTATAACCAAATATTACAAGTCCTTTTGAATAAAAACAGTTTATTCCATTACGAGTTCATTCATACACTGGTGTCCACGACTTTATTCAGAAAAGACATATATGGAAATCATGAGATGGTGGAAACAGCCATAGTTGACGGCTATTCCAAACCATTGGCTATAATTTCCGGGGAAATCAGGAAAGCCCAGAGAAGATTCTTGAAAGCCGAGCATAAAGATGATCTGAATATTTTAAAAATGGTACCATTTTCCCTGTGGGGTCTTTGTGTTTCAATTGTGAAATTTTATCACCGGACGTTTGGAACAAAAATAAAACCATCTGAACTCTCGTTGTTTTGTCCGGCACATGTCACTGAGGTGGTGGAAACAGACCTGGGTAAGAAACCTGTTTATCCTTATCATTCCGGAATGTTCAGCCCCCTGACCCATTTTACCGATTCCGTGTGGACTATTGTTTTTATGCCGCCAAAGCAGGAAACTCTTGTTAAGAATGGTCAGGTTATAGAAAAAAATATCCTCACATTGATCATCGTATTTATGACGGCAAGTTAATTCAGTCCATCTATGACTTAATACATGAAGTATTTAAAAACCCGAAAATTTTTTTTAATTAAAGTCAGGGTGCAGTCCCGATTCATGTGTTCATGCATGCTAAAGAGTTTTGTGAATAATTTTTTGTGTTGACACACCGCAAATATTATTTTATAAAATTTGCCATTAATAATAAAGGAAGGACTTTATGTTTAAAAAATCTATTGCTTTATCGGCCATTGTGGGATCGGTTAAAATACACAATAGTTGATGGATTTAAACAATGACGGGTGTCTTGCCTGATCATTGAATGGCTGTAATAAAACCTGCTGTTATTTTTCAAATCCAAGCTATGGGTGTATCTTAACCGCTCTGCTATTCAATCAATTAAAATTTAATGTCATGCTCTTAATGTTTAGCATCTATATGTTTAGCATTTGCAAATCTTGCTGGAGCCGTGGATATAGCGTTTTCTTATATGCTAATTATTTGAAGGTGGTTTTCCAAATAAATGACATTGATTAAAAAAAGATAATAAATTTATGTCTGAACTTAAAATTTCAGGTTAATAATAAAAGGTTAAATACAATGACATTTAAAGCACTGGGATGGAACGGTTTCTTCCAAAAACAGCTTGATAGATCAATCGATAATAATTATCATCCTGCAAGAATAATCAGCGTTAGAAAAAATGCATTCGTTGTTTGCGACGGTAAGAAGGAAGAGCTTGCTACCATAGGCGGCAGTCTGTTTCATGAAGTTAAAAACGGGGGGCTTTTTCCGGCAACCGGGGACTGGGTACTCTTAAATAAAACAACTATTGTAAGGGTGCTGAATCGTCAAAATGCTCTTTCCAGAGGCGCTTCAGGCACAAAAGGAACAACTCTTGAAATTGCAGTAAAAGAGCAGATCATTGCTGCAAATATTGATTTTGTCTTTATTGTCTGCGGGCTGGATCAAGATTTTAATATCCCCAGGATTGAAAGATACATAACCCTTGTCTATAATTGCGGTTCCACGCCCGTTGTAATTTTGACAAAAAGTGATCTTCACGACAACCCTGAATTTTTTGTTGAACAGACCGAAGCTATTTTGTTTGGTATACCTGTTCATCTGGTATCTTCTTTGGATCAAACAGGGCTTGATAAGCTTAAAAAATATCTGAAAGAAGGAAAGACAATCGCCATGCTCGGCTCTTCCGGCGTTGGAAAATCCACACTTTTAAACAAGCTTGCAGGCACCAGGGTAAGTGATGTCCGGGAAGTCAGTACAAAAGTTGGTAAGGGAGTCCACACCACGACATCAAGGGATCTTTTTCTTCTTTCCGATGGTGGAATGATTATTGATAATCCAGGTATTCGGGAAATTGCATTCTGGGATAACGATGATGGTATGGATTCAGCTTTTCCTGAAATAACAGCCCTTGCAGAACAATGTAGATTCTCCGATTGCTCACATCTGCATGAACCAGGATGTGCAGTGATTCATGGGATAGACCAAGGTCGGATTACCCAGGAAAGGTTAAATAGCTATTTGAAAATGAAACGGGAACTGGATTATATCTCGCAGCGCCGGACAAAAAGCGCCGACAGGATAGAAAAAGAACGCTGGAAAGATGTGGCAGTTATCTTGAAACAAAAAAATAAAGTAAGAAGATAACATTTTTGTAAACCGGGCCTGGAAATCAGGCTCGGTTATTCTGGAAACTCATGGAGTTGAATTCTTGTCGTAAAGGTTTTTATATATTGTTCACCGGGGTGAAAAAAATGCTTCATTACTCCAAAGAAAGATTACTTGTTTTTGGTTAGTAGTTGTGCTAACGATAACTTCCGTTAACAGGATTCAAGTGCACTTTTAAGGAGAATTTGGAATGAAAAAACCTAGTAACTTATTAGCTCTAATTCTTTTGTTATTCACTTTTTTTTTAGTCTCTGAAATCAGGGCTGCTGCTGCCTCCTATCAGAATGTTTCTTTCCAGGATAAAAATGGAAAATTTCTCACACGTACCAACGATGGCGATGCCCTGGTCCTGGCAGTCCAGGGATCGTCGTTGGAAGAGATGGCCCGGCAATTTATTCTCCAGGCCTATGACGGCTGGAACGATTGCATTACAAATGGCAGTACCGTTAAAATCAGGTCTGCTGTGAACGGTACCTATTGGAGTGCCTCTCCCGGGGAAAAATTAATTATGGATACTAAACCCGCTCCTTTTTTGATTGAATTTATGGAAGGAGAAGAGGGTTGTCTTAAAAATGGTGCCAGGGTGTACCTGAAAGCCTGGAATCGGTATTTAACGACTTGCGAAAACGGATCGGAAGAACTTTTTTTCGGGGAAGGTTCCCGGGATACTCTTACCGATTCCAATGTATTTACCGTTTCCATCGGCCAAACTCCCAAGTATGCCGATGTCTCTTTTGAATCTGCTAAAACCGGTAAATATATCTCAAGAAGTGATGAAAGTGATGGTTGGCTTGTGGCGGATCAAACCAAATCGGAATACAACCCCACACGGTTTGTCATTGAAACAAAAGATGGAAGCAACCCTTATTCCCAATGCATTGTATCCGGAACAAAGATTAGTATTCGGTCCATTTCCGACGACTATTATTGGCATTGGTATGATTCCCAGCCCGGAATGTATGGTTACTATGCTAAAAAAAATGATCCGTCTAAATTTTTGCGTCTGATTAAGGTCGCAGGTTCCGATTCTTCATGTGTGGAAGATGGGGACACTATAGCCTTTAAGGATTGGGCAACCATAAATTATTATTATATGAAAAACTGGCAGGAAGGAATCTGGAAGGATAAGCTTTTTTTGTGGGACAAGGGGGTTGGTCAAGATAACGAATTTATTATCCATTTTTCCGATCCTGAACCTGGGTCCGATGATACCAGGTTTGTTCAAAGGTTGGAAAAAAAATTTGATAATACCTATCATGGAGAGGCAAAGGCAAGTTATCATTTTTCAGCTAACAACGAGTTACCCAGTGACTGGCTGATTGCAACCCCCACCAAGGTCTGGGGTAAAAGTTATGACCAATACCCAATGGTGGAGAAAGCACAAGAGGATTTCGGGGTTATGCCCGTCGATGGGCAATGCGGTGATCAAACCTTGCTGGTAGATGTTCAGGCGACGGTTACTCAACCCGGAGGGATAGCCCAAAAACGTTGTGTGGGTCACTCCTACAGTTACTATGACGATATTTACAAAACCATTATCAAGGGGGAAGCCCTGGTAGATATTACATCATTGACTGAACCCACCGGGCGTTTTCGGACAGCCATAAGAAACGCTGTCACCTATCTTTCCAATAAAACAGGAAATAAACCCGTTATTCGTTTCATGTTCGGTCAACCTGCTCCCTTTTACATGACGGTGAATATGGAGGAGTTTTTAAAGGATATGACCCGGGATGTAACTTCAGATATAGAGATTTATGCCGGAGCTTATTGGGCAAGTCTTACATCGTGGAACCATTCAAAAATTATTGCTGTGGACGGTAAGCAAGCCCTTGTGGGTGGTCATAATATGTGGGATGAACACTACCTGGGGAAAAATCCGGTGTTTGATCTTTCCATGAAGCTTTCCGGAGAAGCTGTTCTGGATGGCCATCGCTTTTCATCTTTATTGTGGGATTATGTGCAAGATTATAATAAATGGATTACCGATGCAACCTGGAGTGTGCAGTGCGCACGGTTTCTTAATCCTGTGGCCGGGGTTGAATATGGGCAACAGTTTCTTCCTCCCCTGGATATAGTATCTCGTCTTGGTCAAAATTATGGACAAACGGTGTACGGCAATATACCGGTTTTGTCCGTGGGACGTCTGGGAGATATCGATAATAATAATAATCAAAGCGATATGGCCTGGACCGAAATGATCAAGGCCGCTAAATCTGAAATTAATATGTCGATCCAGGGGGTTCAATCCCAGGTTCCGCCCAAATTATGGCCCGAAGAACAGGTCATAGAACTTGCCCGGGCACTTTATAGCGGGGTGGATATTTCCCTGGTGGTCTCAAGCCCGGATGCCCTGGGCGGGGGTCTGGGCATTATCGAAGCACCCTATTATGGAGATGACCCTTCGATTTTGTATAATAAAATTTTCGATGTGCTCCGCGATCTTATCAAGGAAGGAGATTTTGGTCCTCCTGTTTTTGTGGGTGAAAAAGATGTTGAATCGATTCTTGGGGATCATCTGAAAATAGCAGCCCTTCGCATCGGAGGCAGCACCAGGTATCCCAACGGTGACTCCATCGCGAATCACTCTAAAACTATCATGGTGGATCGCCAATTTTTCTATATTGGCTCCCACAACCTCTACCCGTGCAATCTTGCAGAATTTGGTTATATTATCGAAGATTCTGAAAAGGCCATGGAATTTTGGGTACAATTTTGGGAACCCCTGTTCGCGGATGTTGTATGGTTTAATAAAAATTCATGAAAATTGATGAATTTTTATCACAGTGGAACAGAAAGGGGTTGTTCCTGAAATGATTGAAATTTAGTTCAAGGTAAAGAGCCTGGTTCCCGGGGAGCAGGCTCTTTACGATCTTATTAAATTTAAGATACTAGGGCTTGAAACAATTCACATTTTAAAATTTTACACGAAAACCGGAAAGGAGTGCGTTTATATTGTCATAATCGGTATTATCCCGATCCAGTTTGTAGTTGCGAAATCCTATATAGTATTCGGTTCCCCAATCGCGTAAATTCTGAACAAATTGTCCACCCCAGGCTATTGCCTGATCGTTTTTCATGGACATGTCATCGCATCTTCCATAGTCGATGGAAAATGCGGTCTTTCCAAAGGAGAAAAAATCGGTCTGATAACCAAGTTTGGTATAAAAAAACAGACCTTTGCCATCGGCATCATCTTCGTAAACCCTGTGTCCTCCGGCAAGGGTCAGGCTGATACCGCTGTCGTGGAGTGCCGAAGCCGATGAATTAAACTGGTAATCTTTTTTGGTTGAAGTTGAACCAGGATTCGAATAGGAAGCAGCTGCAGACAGTTTAAATCGATTGAATTCTTCTTCGTATCTCAGGGAAAGATCACCGCCGCCGTTTCCATCGATTATGGAAGTTGCAATGCTGAAACCATAGAAGGAAGGGGTGTCATAACGAACCCTGTTATTGTGTTCCAGTCCATCCATATTGGTAAAAACATTTTTTATTTTGGTAGTGCTGTAGGCTTGGGTTGCGTTATCATAAAAATACAATCCGCCGGCCATGAAGGCTACGCCTGAATATCCTGCAACCGTCGTACCTGACAAATCTATTTCAGATGTGGTATCAGAAGCTGTGGATCCATAGCCCAAAGACAGTGTTCCAAGCGGGTTGTACTTTACATAAACATCCAGATCCCGTTTGGTAAAATTATTATTTCCCACATTATGTTTATCAAATTGATTTACATCATATGTAGAATTGGCTTCAAATTGTACCTCGATTAATGAACCGACTTCTAACTGCTCCGAGGCTTTGGCTACGCCTAACAGGCCGATCCTGGTGGATGAATTCTTATTATCCACCTGGTAAACTTCGGTGTCGTGACCGTCATCTGCAACCAGGACACCGCGGTTTACCTGACCATAAAGGGTGACCCCGACATTTTTATTACCTGAATTTAGAAGATTGTTATTTACAACCTCAAGGGGTTTTACAGTGCTAGTGGGTCCTCTATCCTTGTCATGCTCAACCATTTTTTCCGATCCACCCTGGATTATATTTACCTGTTTTTGTAATGCTTCAATAGCCTTTGCCTGTGCTTTAATCTGAATCTGCTGTTGTTGGATGATTTTTTCCAGACGCTGGAGGGTTGTTTTGTCTTCAGCCTTTGCCGGAGTCGTAGTTGCGATCAGCATCCAGCCCATCAAAAAAAGAATCTGGCAAACTTTGAAACATCGTTGTTCCATTGATTTTCTCCTTTTTGATAATAACCGCCATGGGCGGACCAGGAATTTTACCCTTGAGTCCACCCACAACAAAGATTGAAACTCTTTTCTGATATCGGGAGTTTCATATAAACAGTTTGGCATTGATTGCCTGATACTTATTATAGAACTTTCTTTTTTTACGAGTATTTTTCATATACCACACCAATATGAAAAATTTCAATTAATAATAGTTGATTATTGTAACTTTTTTTTTGTATTATTCAGATTTCAGGTTGAAATGGTGTTGGGATTGGGTAGTATTTGCCGATGATTGTTGTTTTTTGCATCAATTATTTATTTATAAAGCGCAACTTGCCGTGGGCTTTTTTTTGTTGTATTATTAACACTTGTTTGGCTTCTGATAAAAGCATCTCTTCCTTTAAATCTAAAATCATCTGGAGTGTTTCATGGCAAAACTGACCATAGACGGCAGGAATATCAAGGCAGCCTGCAATAAAACTATTCTTGAGGTGATAAAAGAAAATAATATTACAGATATCCCGCTATTATGTCATTTTAAAAACTTGTCCCCCCTTGAGTTGTGTTCTTTGTGTGTTGTGGAAGTTGACGGTGCACCCCATTTAAAAAGAGCTTGTGTGACCCATGTGGTCGATGGCATGGTGGTGAAAACAAGAACTGATAAGGTGTTCCAGGCGCGAAAGAAAAGCCTTGAGTTGCTGCTTTCCAACCATAAAGCGGATTGTTATGGACCCTGCAGGCTGGCTTGTCCTGCCAATATAGATATTCAGGGGTATCTGGCTCTCGTAAAGCAGGGATTTTACACGGAAGCCATAAAATTGATCAAACAAACCAATCCCCTTCCCATGGTTTGCGGCAAAGTGTGTGCCAAACCATGTGAAGATGTTTGCAGGCGCAATTTTATTGATACTCCGGTGGATATAAAAAATATTAAACGATATGCGGCTTTTAAGGATCTGGAATCCGGAGGTTATTATACTCCGGAGCCTGGAGCCGATACTGGGAAAAAAGTTGCTGTCATCGGCAGCGGCCCGGCGGGGTTTTCTGCGGCTTTTTTTTTAAGGCTCAGGGGGCATGGTGTTAAAATATTTGAAAAGCTGCCGGAGGCAGGCGGCATGATGCGCTATGGTATCCCGGAATACAGGCTTCCCAAAGCTGATCTTCAGTGTGAAATCGATTCCATTTTAAGTATGGGAGTTGATATTGAGTTTAATGTCGGATTGGGAAAAGAGTTTACCCTGGAAAGCCTGAAAAAAAGTGGGTTTCAGGCTGTTTTTATTGGAATAGGCGCACAGATGGGAAGCGATCTCAGAACTCCGGGTAGCGACCTTGAGGGTGTTGTTCAGGGTGTTGATTTTCTCAGGCAGGTCGGTATGGGGAATGCAAAAAAACTTTCCGGCAAGGTGTTTGTCATTGGTGGGGGAAACACAGCGATAGATGCTGCAAGAACAGCATTACGGTATGGGGCCTCCAGTGTTTCAATAGTATACCGGCGAACAGAAGTGGAAATGCCGGCAGCTGTCGAAGAGATCGCCGATGCCAGAAAAGAAAATATTGAGTTTAAATTTCTTACGAATCCCGTTGAATATATCGGTGAAAATGGTTGCTTGAAAATGGTTAGACTCGTTAAAATGAAACTGGGTGAACCGGATAGTTCCGGCAGAAGACGTCCGATTGTGATTGAAAACAGTGAACAAAAGGTTCATGTCGATTATGTCATAGAAGCTGTCGGACAACAGGTGGATGTGTCTGTCTTGGATAACAGCATGGCACTGACCCGCTGGAATTTGATCGAAGTCGATGAAAAACTTTTTACAACAAATATTGACGGGGTTTTTGCAGGCGGCGATGCGGTTACAGGGCCTTCCATAATTATATCTGCTGTTGCCCATGGCCGGAAAGCCGCCTTTGTCATGGATCGGTATCTTTGTGGGAAAAAGCTCAGGGCAGAAAACCCCCTTAAATTTAAAATTGCAAAAGACGATTTTGGTATTCTTCAAAACAATGATTTTGATGGGTATGAAAAAGTAAGGAGAAAAAAGATTCTGAAAGCTGATAGTGAAAAAAGGAAAAAAACATTTGAAGAAGTTGAGCTGGGGTTTAGCGAAACCGATGCCCGAAATGAAGCGGCTCGCTGTATTGAGTGTGGCTGTCAGGATATTTTCAACTGTAAGTTAAAAGAGTTCTCCTACGCCTATGGTGTTGAAAAACAAAATTTTGTTGTTCATTCTGCCAAAGAGACCGGTTTTTCCGAAATTGCCCCGCCCTATCCAGTTGAGAAAGATAATCCGTTTATCATAAGAAATTTTGCAAAATGTATTCTCTGCGGGAGATGTGTACAGGCCTGTAAAGATATCCAGGTGAACAATATCATCGATTTTGATTACCGGGGCGTTGAGACAAAAATAGTTACACCGGGTGATAGACATCTTAAGGATTCTGATTGTGTTTTCTGCGGAGAGTGTGTTCAGGCCTGTGTTACCGGTGCTTTAACTGAAAAAAATGTTGTCTATCGCGGACAGCCCTGGGAAGATAAAAAGATTCGCACAACCTGTGGTTATTGCGGGGTAGGGTGTCAGCTTAATCTTCATGTCAAGTCAGGCAAAGTGGCGAGAATAACAGGTGCCAATGTGGCTCCCAATTATGAAAGTCTTTGTGTCAAGGGGCGTTATGGGTTTGATTTTATTCATTCAAAAGAACGCCTGACAACACCTCTTATTAAAGTAAACGGTCGATTTAAAGAGGCATCCTGGGATGAAGCTTTGAATCTTGTGGCACAAAAATTTTCAGTTATTAAAGATGTTCACGGTCCCGATAGTATCGGAGTTTTGACATCGGCGCGGGTTTCCAATGAAGAAAATTACATTGCACAAAAGTTTACCCGGGCGGTGCTTAAAACAAACAATATAGATCACTGCGCAAGATTGTGACATTCCTCCACGGTGGCCGGTCTGGCCGCAAGCTTTGGAAGTGGTGCAATGACAAATACAATCGCTGATATAAAAGACGCGGATGTGATATTGATTACCGGATCAAATATAACGGAAAATCATCCGGTGATTTCTGCCGTGGTTAAGCGGGCGGTAAAATCCGGAAATACAAAACTTATTGTTGTTGATCCCAGAAAAATTACAATATCGGTCTTTGCCCATAAATGGTTAAGGCAGGCTCCCGGCACCGATGTGGCATGGATCAACGGCTTGATGCATCTGATCATTAAAGAAAAGCTTTACGATAATAGATTTGTTGCTGAGCGTACAGAGGGGTTTGAGGCCCTTAAAACCAGTGTTGAACCGTTTACTCCGGATTATGTTGAGTCTGTTACCGGAATTTTTGCAGGATCTATCATTGAAACGGCACGATTATACGCCTGTGCCAAAAAAGCATCCATTTTGTATTGCATGGGCATCACCCAGCATTCCAGCGGAACCAATAATGTGAAATCCCTTGCTAACCTTGCCATGCTTTGCGGTAATCTGGGTATTAAAGGCGGCGGTGTTAATCCGCTTCGTGGCCAGAATAACGTTCAGGGAGCCTGCGACATGGGTGGCCTACCCAACGTTTTTTCCGGTTATCAACCGGTAATAAGTGATGCTGCCATCATAAAAATGGAATCTGCCTGGAAGGTTGAAGGACTTTCCAAAAAGCCTGGTTTGACCTCAACGCAAATGGTTCCCCAAGCTTATGACGGCAAGATTAAATCCCTTTACGTGATTGGGGAAAACCCTCTTGTGTCTGATCCCGACATAAACCATGCAAAAAAATGTTTTGAACAACTGGATTTTCTGGTTGTTCAGGATATATTTTTAACCGAAACGGCAAAATTGGCCGACGTGGTTTTTCCATCCCTTTGTTTTGCTGAAAAAGAAGGAACCTTCACCAACACGGAACGGCGGGTACAAAGAGTCCGAAAAGCGGTTGATGGCCCTGGTTCAGCAAAACCTGACTGGCAGATAATTGCAAATATCGCAAGTCGTATGGGGTATGAGATGTCCTATGATTTTGAAGAAGAAATTTTTCGTGAAATGGCAGCAATAACTCCGTCATATTCCGGAATTACCTACGATCGCATCGAAAAAGAAGGTATTCATTGGCCGTGTTCCGATGTCTCACATCCCGGTACACCGATTCTTCATACCCAGGTGTTCACCCGGGGCAAAGGGTTGTTCCATGTCGTAGAGTTTACATCACCAGCGGAAAAAACCGATGACCAATTTCCCCTTGTTCTTACCACAGGCAGGGTGCTTTATCAGTACCATACCGGTACAATGACCCGCAAAACCGAAGGCTTGAACATCAAAGCGTCGGAATGTTTTGTTGAGATATCTTTGCTGGATGCAAAAAAAGCAGGGCTTAAAAATGGCATGATGGTAACCATAACATCACGACGCGGAGCTATCACTGCCAGGGTTTTAATTTCGTCAAAGGCTGTTCCAGGCACTATATTCATTCCATTCCATTTTGCTGAAGCTGCTGCTAATATTTTAACAAATGCGGCATTGGATCCGGTAGCAAAAATTCCTGAATTCAAAGTCTGTGCGGTTAAGATAAACTAAAAAAGCCCTGGGAGAGTTTGGATGATTTTTTCATACTCTTTTTTGATTGGAAACAATTTTTTCAGGGAGAAACTAAAATGGTAAAAAAAAGAAACTCAAAATTTAAGAGTTCCTTGTATGATCAAAATGAATTTACACTGACCTTTGAGCTTGTACCAACTCGTGGAGGAAGGAGTAGGGAACATGTAAAAACCCTTGAATTTGCACGTTTGCTCGTCGAGGACGATAGGTTTCAGGCCATCAGTATAACCGATAATGCCGGTGGGCATGCGGCCCTTGCCCCAGAAGCTATGGGAGTTGAAATTCAAGCCATGGGTCTTGATGTGATCGTGCATTGCTCCTGCAAGGATAAAAATCGAAATCAGATGGAGAGTCTTCTTTTTGCATGGGATCATATAGGGTTGAGAAACTTGTTGGTGATAACCGGGGACTATCCCAAGGCTGGGTATAAAGGGTTTCCGAAACCTGTTTTTGATCTCGGGTCCATACAGACTCTGGATCTGATTTCCAGGCAAAATAGAGGGATATTCTGGAACAGTAAAAAAAGGCCGGGCAGGTGTTATCCAAACCCGACATCATATTTAAAAGGCGTTGCTTTCTCTCCTTTTAAGCGTCTTGAGTCCGAACTCAGGATGCAGTATTTCAAGCTGCACAAAAAGGTGGCAAATGGTGGGGATTTTATCATAACCCAGGTGGGGTTTGATGCCAGAAAGTTCCATGAAATTCTCCAGTATACTCGGGAGTGTGGTTTTAAAATTCCAATTCTGGGAAATGTTTTTATCCCGAATCTTACTGTTTCCAATTTGATGTATCAAGGAGAAGTGCCGGGCTGTGAGATTGCCGATTCTCTTTATAATGATATGAAAACAGAATCCAACTCTCCTGATAAAGGTAAAAAAGCCCGTTTGATAAGGGCTGCAAAACTTTTGAGTGTCCTGAAGGGAATGGGGTATGCTGGAGCGCATATTGGCGGACCCCACCTTGAATATGAAGATATCGATTTTATGTTGAATAAGGCAAAGGAGTTTGAACCCCAATGGCAGGAGTTAGTTGGAGATCTTGATTATTGGTTCCCAGATGGGTATTACCTTTATGAAAAAGATAATAAAACCGGCCTTAACACTGGACAATTAAAGGCTTTAATGAGTGGCAAAAAGAAAACTAATATTGGATATTTTGTATCACGAAAGTTTCATAGTTTAATGTTTGATAAGAGCGGGGTTTTATATGCACCCATGAAAAAGGTTTGCCTTTCTTTGGATGGGAGCCGTTTGGATCATTTGTTGGCGGGTTTTGAGCATTTTGTAAAATTTCTTGGCTTTGGCTGTAAAAATTGCGGGGACTGTGCCCTGGCAGAGCTTGCTTTTTTGTGTCCCCAGAACGGCTGTGCCAAATATTTGCTCAACGGGCCCTGCGGGGGGAGCAAAGATGGCTGGTGCGAAGTTTATCCGGGCAAAAAAAGGTGTTTTTACGTGCGTGTTTTTGAACGGTTGGTTTTAATCGGTGCTCAAGATATGATGAAAGATGGTCTTATGCCGCCTATAAACTGGTCACTTTACAACACTTCATCCTGGGTGAATTTCTTCAGAGGAATCGATCACCTGTCCGAGGATTTTTGATGATTGCAGTTTTATTTCAGATACCTGTATTGAAAGGAAGCTTTTTTTGTTATTGTTGTCAGTCTTTTCGTTGGATAGTCGATTATTCAGTGAAAGGTGTTTGTCTATCAATCAGTTCAGGTAACCTTAGTATTAATTCAATGCGAAGGACAATGGTGATTTCTCATTTAGGGAAGCTGCTGGCTAATTTCAGCATACATTTCCGGCCTACGATCTCTAAAAAATTGCCATCCATCCCTGACTTCTCGAATGATTTTCAGATCTAAATCTGCTATGATCAATTCATCTTTGTCCCCACTGCCCTTCACCAGAATCTTACCCCTTGGATCTACAAAATAGCTGGAGCCAACAAATTCGCCGAATTCCCACGGTTTTTCCAACCCCACTCTGTTATTTGCCCCGATATATACACCGTTGGCTATTGCTTGAGCTGGTTGTTCCAACTCCCATAAATATTTGGATTTTCCGGTAACAGTGGCCGATGGATTAAAAAGAATTTCTGCGCCTTTTAATGAGAGAATTCGGGCACATTCGGGAAAATGTCGATCATAGCAGATGAAAATTCCGATTTTGGCATAGGCGGTTTCAAAAACTGGAAATCCCAGGTTTCCAGGCTTAAAATAGAATTTTTCCCAAAAACCAGGCCAGGTATGAGGGATGTGCACCTTTCTGAACTTACCCAGGTATTTGCCGTCTGCATCGATTATCGCCGCAGTGTTATAGTAAACACCTTCAATCGCCTGTTCATATACAGGGATAATTATCACCATTTTATATTTTTTAGCATATTTTGCTAATCTTTTTGTGGTCGGGCCGGGAACGGGTTCTGCGGTGCGATACCACTTTATATCTTGTTCACAACAAAAATAGGGTCCGTAAAAAATTTCCTGAAGGCAAAGGATATTCACTCCTTTTTGGCCGGCTTTTTCAATCATAGGAATATGTTTTTCAATCATAGCTTTTTTAATTTGGACAGGCGTTCCATCGTGTTTAGCACGGTGTGTGTCAAGCAAGTTGTCGCCTTTTCCTAAAAAGATTTCTCAGCTTCACCGCAAAATCTCCTCATGAGTTCCGACGGGTCATTGAAGCCCATTCTCACCCATGAGAAAATTTTGCTATTGTGTCGCTACTTTCAT
>JAAELK010000160.1 GCA_024226935.1 Desulfobacteraceae bacterium | reverse complement strand
CAATATTGGAGGAATAATGAGCAGCGCTGTCACCATCGAAGGACAAACAAGAATTAATCAATTGCGGGGAGCAGAACTTCCCCTTGTTATAGACCGGATGATCCTTGCCATGATTCCAGGACTTGATTCAACGGGGGCCGTAGATCGTGATCAACAAATGCCGGCCCCGGCCTATATTGTACATACACAAGAAATTGAACCTGACCACAAGGGCTATGTGGATCCGGATCAGGTGGTTTATTCCATCATTCTGGGATCTGACCTACCAAATTTTTCTTTCAACTGGATCGGAACGGTGGAAAAGGATACCGATACCATTATCACCGTTACCACCACCCCGGAAACCCACAAGCGCAAAACCGATCTTTCCACCAACACCACGGGAAATTGTATCACCCGGAATGTTATGCTACAGTTCAGGGATGCCCAAAATCTGACCGGGATCAATATAACGGCCCAAACCTGGCAGTTTGATTACCAGGCGGTTTTGAATGATCATACAAAAGAAGTATTTGATCATATACAATCTATCAATGGTGTTTCTAAGGGTGGGATCTGGCAGGGTGAAAAATTTGGGTTTGATCAAGATCATATACCCCCAGCCGAGCCAAATAGTAATCCACCAGGTGAAATTTATTGTCCTTCTGGTAAATTTATACATCCAAATGGAACAGAATATAATACATCCGATGGTATTCTCTTAACAGATCGTGAAGGCGGTAGACCTGGAGCGAGTCAACTCCTCTACCTGATGTATATTGGATCTGATCCGGATAGATTTGAATGGGTAGGTAATAACAATCAGGCATACGACTGGGCAGTGGCTAAATATGAAGATGGCGAGTGGAGTGCCGATACAAATAATGTTGAGTATCTTCCGTTTACGACTAACTCGAATGATTGCATTATTGCCTCAGTTGTCGAAGATACAGAACCGGGCGGAGGGTTTCTTAATGAAAGCGTAAGTTATTTTTGTCAAATTGGTGGAACAACAAAGGCTGAATTAAATACCCATGAAAATTTGGTGGTTGATCCTAACTCAAACAGTACCCAGTATAGGCATGTAAAAAGTTCCCAGGCAAAAAAATGGGAGGGCCATGCCGATGATATCAACCTACATGGCCAGAAAAATCTTTTGATCAATGGGGATTTTGATATCTGGCAACGGGGAACAAATTTTAATATTGATAATAAAACAAATATTTATACAGCAGACAGGTGGAAAACTGTAGGTGATGGTTTTAGCGGTAGCGTCACAAGACAAGAATTTACAATAGGACAAACGGAAGTCCCGGATGATCCTAAATATTTTTTAAGACTCAATTCTTTAGCTGATGATAAAAATGTCTTTATTACTCAGCATATTGAAGATGCTCGAACTTGTGCAAATAAAAGACTTTTTTTAAGTGTTTGGTTAAAATCTCCGAATACGATTCCTGCAAATCAAATTCGTATTAGCTTGCTACGACATTTTGGCATAGGTGGATCTGGGCAAGATTCACCCTTAGCAGCAACCATATCAACACCTATAACAAACGAGTGGAAACAATATAAATTTATTATTGATATGCCCGGCTTAGAAGGCAGAACAATTGGAGACAAGTCATCTATTTATCCCAGTGTCGGTTCAAGCAGTATGACTTCTGAGGTTATTGATATTGCTAATTTTCAATTAGGATTAGCACCGAGTATAATTGATCGAACATTTGCCGAAGAATTAGCTTTGTGTCAAAGTTATTTTTTTAAAAGTTATTGTCAAGATGTAAACCCTGGCACGCCCCTGAACGCTGGACAAATTGGCATAGATATGAGTCCCGGACCAGCATCTAATTATAGAATTGATGTACCGGTACAATTTCCTGTTACAATGAGATCAGTACCCACGATAACTATTTATGACCAATTTGGCGCAGCGGGTTGTTGCTATATGTCCGGTGGTGGCGGGATGCCCGCTGCCGTGGTTACACAAGGGGATGGTGGGTGTGTGATCAGGGGAACAAATAATACGACAACAATTACTTCAAGATTTTGTTATTTTCATATCACTGCGGAAGCTGAAATATAAAAAAGGAGGAGTATGTATAAAATACAAAGCGACGATATAATTATTCGACTTTCGGATAATGCGGCAATTCCCAAAGCCCAGGGCAACAAAGATTATAATCAATTCCTTGCAGATGTTAAAGAGTATGGCACCGGCATTGTAAAAGGTGCCGACGTGATCGAGCCGGATTACATTGCTCTTAGAACTGGCCCGGAGGGGTATGTCCCTACCTCAGAACAGCTTGATATTTTGACAAAACAAGGGGTGAAAGCATTGCAAGCGGTCAATAACACTGTCAAAGAAAAATACCCGAAAACGATCACAGGCGGGGTCTCAATTGCTCCGTTGCCCGACTGGATTTTAAATGAATCTAATTCGACAATGGAGACATTAATTCAATGATGCAGCTTGATGACTTTAAAATCCCCGGTAAAAAGCTGGTGGTCAAAGGGAATATGGAGCTTCGCACAGAAGATATTGCAGGGGAAACCTCCGGTACAGACTCCGTTGACAAGGGCACAAAGCCCAAAATCCTACGGGTTACTCTAACCATCCCCTTCAAACGATCCCAGGACTTAAATACCCTGATTAAAATTGCCGAGGCCAAAACCTCTACTGGGGAACGACAAATCTATAAAATAACAAATAGGACGGCCACGGCAGCGGGTATCCGCCAGGTAAGGTTTTTTGAAAGCCTTAACTGGAGCGAGGCCGATTCCATGCAGATGTGGGATGTTTCCTTTTCCCTCCAGGAATATCTAAGCAACCCAGAACGAGCAGAAAACAGAAAAGAAAATAAAGTCAATAAGGCCCCGGTTGCAGATACAACAAAACTATCCCAAAAAGCAAAAGAGGCGGAGTATTTCGGCAGATGAAACTTGTAAAATCCTTAACAATAAATGGAGAACCCCTGGGGCTTGTACGGGAGCATGTCTGGCTTGATATGTCTACCCCAGGGCGGGCCGATTTTACGGTGCGAAGCCCCGTGGCGCTTTCCGGCATTGTTCATCTATGCATCGGTGATGCCGCCCGGGAAAACCTTGTGGATTTTTTTACCGGCTACATTGTCAAAAGCCACACCGTGGACAACGCCCAGCAACGTCTTTTTTGCCGGGAGCTTTCGGCTGTGCTCTGGGCCACCTTGCCGGTATCCGTGCGCAACGCTTCGTTAAAAGATATTTTAGGGATTTATTCCAGAAAAACAGGGCTTTATTTTGCCGTTCCTGACAAACCGTATGCCCAAACCCCTTGCCCAGCCTTCCAGACAATTGCAAACGGGATCCACGGCATGGATTGTTTGGGGGATATTTTTGGTATCCAAAATTATATCTGGCAACAACAAGGGGACGGACAAATCTTTGCCGGTTCCTGGGAGGACAGCAAATGGGCAGGAAAACCCTTTGAACTTTGCGAAACTTTTTTCCAGGACGTCCAACTTGACGGAACCAAAACCATGCAAGCATTGCCCGGGCTTCGCCCTGGAGTGGAACTCAACGGCCAATACATCACAAGTTTGCAGTTAAACGAACATTTTATGGTGGTGACATGCGAAGAGCAATTAAGCGAATAATTTTAAGGATGTTCCCGGAACTTTCCGGCGGGTACCACCTGGACAGGTACGCAATAATTTTAAAAATCTGCGATCCCCCCACGGCAGGTGCAGCCTGTGACAGGTTCCGGCCATATTGGGCGGCGGACATAGAAATTTTAACCCCGGAAGGAGAACCCCAAAAAGATTTTCCAAAATACGAAGCCGTTCCCTTGCCGGTGCCGGCAGCTGGCCCCGACGCCGGTTTTTTCCTCTGGCCCCGGCCGGGAACCATTGTTACCGTCCGGTGGATTCAGGGAAGACCGGACCACCCCGTTATCCAGCATGTCTACCCCATGGGCTTGTCCCTTCCCGAAGTCCCGGACAACATGGGCCGGTGGCAACAGCGCCCAGGAGTTTATCAAACCATTGACCCCCAGGGCCATTGGGAGCGCAAAACAGACAAGGATATCAAGGATATTGCACAGAATATCCAAGAGACAGCAGCGGGATCCCACACCCGGACCATTGAAAAAGATTCCATCAAATCCGTGGGGGGCAATTCCACCACATCCGTGGAAGGAAATTGCACTAAAATAATAAAAGGAAATTCCAGCGAATCTGTGACAGGCCCCAAAACCGTTACAACAAGTTCTTTTAATATTTCTTCCCCCACCGTTGTGATTGGGGCCCCAGGTGGTGGCCCAAGTCTTTTGCCCTTGATATCAAAGGCACTTACCGACATCAAAGACGCCCTTGATATTCTGGCAAATCATACCCACCCCAACGTGGGGGTAAGTCCTTGCGCCCCGGATGTTGCTGAAAAGGCAAGTGGTGTGGGGGATGTTAATTCTTCTTTGGGAAGTCTCCAGGAGTGAAAAAAATGAAATTGTTGTCTAAAGACATAAATTTTAACAGCTAAGATGTTTCAGGAAATACAGTTTATAAAATAACATAACTGAGATTAATATTTTCTATGCCATTGAGAATGAGGTTGAAAAATTTTTTTTCCCGTTTTAAGTAGTTTTTTAATTAAGGTTCTTTTAGCCCATTAGATCAAAAAAACCTTAATTATTTACCTATGGAAAATCAAATTATTACGTTTACTTTAATTGATGAATTCAATAAAGGAAACACATAGGGCAAGAAAGAGAGGAGTATAAAACTCATTTTTAGCTTTCTTTCTTTTGTTTCCTGTCATATTTGTAATACGCTGAGGAACTATAGGCACAAAATCTCCCTCTGGCAGTTCACTCCAGTCACCGGCAGACTCTCCCCCCGGAAATGAACTTTTTGTCCGATACCCCAATTGTACCAAGACACCATAAAATACAACAATACATATTTTCTTTTTATCTTCATTTTGCATGATAGAGTTCTTTATCGCAAATAAAGAAGAGAATACACCTTCCCAGTTTATTCTTTCATTTTTCATAATATCGAACTCAGAGATCCTGCTCCTCGTAAGCAATTTAATATGCCATCCATTTCCGTAGTTATGCACATGTGGTGTTGCTCCCGCGTTACCGATTGGATATTCATTTTTTAACTTGTTACCCCAACACTCGTTCCCAATTCTATACAATTCATCTAATCCACTCATACACCCTCCTAATAAAAAATTTTTGGTTAATTATAATTTCAGCAAAAAAAGTGCCAAAGGTCATCAAACCAAAAACACTAAGATTATCAGGTGGTTATAAGTATCAAATCATTTAAAAATGTACAATTTTTCGGACAGGTGCACGAAATTAAGTACAGAATCAAAATACTTTATTGATTGCTATACTGAAAGGTATTTAATACACTTTAAACAGGCATAGGGCCTATCAGCTTTTGAAAAAGAGGTAATCTTGCGGGATTGCCTCTTTTTTTGTGGTTTATTTTATAGAAAAAAATACTATAGTTTTAAATTGGTATCATTGATACTTTGAATGCCTTGTGGCAATTATCGATAGGATAATTATCCTTGAACTGGGGACCGGCTCATTAATGCTTTTGTATTAGGAAATACAAGGGGCTACCCTGATTTTACTATTTCATTCATTGATGGCGATGAATTATACCGTGTCTCTTATTCTTTTTACTACTTTAAAAAATGGTCATACATGGTTTCTTCGTATAACACTTCATTTTCATTAATGGGATCGGTCAGAAAATTTATGTCATTTATACGCACATATGAAACAAATGTTATCTTCGCTATTTTTGGATCAAAAAGTATAATATTATTTCCTGGACCAAGCCCACTAGGATAAATAATCCCGTCATATCCAAGTTTTTTACTCTGTTCACACAGGTATTGAGTTGGTTTATAAAATATTTCTTCTTCGTTAGGCATTACCGGTTTGGATAATTCTTCAGCCAAGCGATGGAATAAACCACCAACCCATATTGGCCAGTACAAATTATCTTGAAAAAAAGGGCTTTCTGGAATAATATAATCTATCAAACTAATTAAGTTTATATTTTTGAGTAATTGAGCTTCTCCCACTGCAACAGAACTATCTTTCCATGGCCGGACTTCACTAATAGCTGTTTTATCGTCACTTGCCAAATACAATACCGGTTGGCCTTTTTCGTTACCTCTACCGGCATTTGTATATTCAGGCTCAGGTGCCCCCAATTCTTTTGGCAAAAATCTTTTAACACGATTTCGGTTTTTATGAATACGTGCCCTATAATAAATTTTACCTGAGTAAGCGGTCAACTAACCCCATCTTATAATTCTGATTAGATCATGACATATTAATCCAACTTTAAAATCAAAGGAGATTGGATTATGTCAGAACGATCAAAAAAAACAAATAAAAAGCGATTTCAATTTTGGGAAAACCAT
>JAAELK010000159.1 GCA_024226935.1 Desulfobacteraceae bacterium | reverse complement strand
ATATTCCTTTAAAGCAACTATTGCTTTCTTGTCTTCCGGTGTAAGTGCTTTGCCTTGAGCCATGTCAGCGCCCCCTCTTTAAATAAACTCCGGGAGCGATCATACTACATGATTTTTGCAAAAGTATCAAGTCATATGACTAGCACTATAATTGTTCATTTATATTTTTTAATTCATTCTCGGATTGCTTACGCTCAATATCCCTTCCTAAATGTTTAGCAATAACATCTATCAGATCCCATTCTTCCTTGAGAAAAGGCACTTCAAAATTTTCAGCATGCTCTTCTAAATAAAAAACTTCAATTTTTCCCAGGGACTCTCCATGGACAATAATATCCTGGGATTGCTTCCAAGTAGTTTTTTTGAAATTAGCCGTCTTGTACTCTCGATGTTTGAAAATTATCCTGGCACAGGTGAATTCAGGATATTGCCAGGAGCGTGGAATAATATCAACAGTACCCTGTAATATTTCATCAAGAGTAATATTTTTTTTTCCAATGAGCTTAGAAAGAGCATACAGGCAGTTTAATTCCTTTACACGTTCACCGAGATCATGGGTTGTTTTTTCCAGAGATTTGCCTAGCAATCGAAGCTCAATGATTTGTCCTATAAGCTTTGCAGAAGTAATCAACTGAGATTTGGCAGCACCAATAATTTGAGGCGAGCGGGATATATACTCATTGGCCAATCGGGAAAGTTTATCGAAATCCACTCGATAACGTTTAGAAATTTCAAGCAATTTTTCAGGATCAGATGGAGGATCACCATATCCCATATTCATCGATCCAATGGCTTTACCATCAGCTATAATCGGAACAGCATAGAGGCGAATCCCCCCTTTACATTCTATATCAACAGGTGCTCTTGTTTTGATGGATTCAAGCGATGCTTCATTCCAGCAACACCCATGACAAATCCACTTCCCACTATTTAAGGCCATGATATTATCATCGGTATTACATAATTTGCGTGAAGCACTATCCAGGCATTGACACCAACCGGAAGAAAAAATACCATGGGCGTAATCACCATTTGCCTCATAGATAGCTCCAGAGGTTTCCATCAAATCAAGGTGATTTTTTGCGATTTCCCTAAGAGTAGCTTCCCCAACCATATCTAAAATCAGGCGACAGGTATTGAGCTTTGTAAGATCACCATAACCGGGGCAGTATTCGTTTTGTGGGACTTGATCGGACATTTTGTTTTCCAATTATTATTATTGGTTAACAGTACTATGCCTATAATGGCAATTGGTATGGACACCGACTATATCTTTTTTTAAATATGCGCCCCAAAGCACATCATTAAATCTGTTTGATAATGAACAGAGTCATGATTTTATCAGTGGGTCAAACATTTACAAAAATCAATAAATATTGATTTATTGTACTAATAGGCCATAACATCCTTTTTCAGAATCTGTAAAGAACCAAAAGGTTTCTGGGCGCGTCTGAAATTTTTTTCCCGATAGGTCAGATATTCATAACTGTCAATCATACCGATCAGATTCGCTTCTTCGCAAATTTTTGTTTTGCCGGAGGGATAACCGCTGCCATCCAATTTTTCATGATGCTCCAGAACAACTAGGGCAACATCATCTCCAAAGTCTGAACCCTCGCGAATAAGCTTTTCTCCCCTTAGACAATGGGTTTTAAATTGTTTAAACTGATTATCCATCAACTCATCTTCCAACTGAAGAATCTCTTGTGGGACTTCGGTCAGGCCTATATCATGGAGAATAGCGCAAATACCCATCTTTTCAATATCGGATTTATGAATAAAAAGATCAGGAAATTTATCCGATTGAAACCTTGCTTCGTCCATTATTTCACCTTTCTTTTTGTAGAGAAGAGGCTCTTTTTGTTTAGAAAAATAATATAAAGGAATTTTTTGTAGAACCATCACCGGGGATTTTTTTAAGGAGATATATTCATCTGTCATTGGTTTGTTCCTGCTATCGGTATTTTCAATACGATTAAATTTTTATAGCATCATTATATCTTTTTTTCTATTATTTAACGAAGTTAATAAATTTTACGTTACATCAAAAAGGCTAATAAAGCAAAAAAATTTATCTTGGGGTCCTGTTTATGCAGTGATAAGCTGTAAGATCAATTTGAATTTATAATCAGAACAATATAAATCCGCTTGCATTATTTTTTTTGCATTATTTTAATTTTTATTGTAATTTGAATAGAATCTAATCCGTCTGAAAAATAATAATTCGCTGATATCTTAAATTAGCAATATTATATCCGAAAAATTTACTATTCGATTTCGATATCATCGATCTTCTTTAATTTCAACTGAAAAAGTACGCCTAAAGCACTTGATTATACAGACAATACATAAACCAGTTTGCATGACAGCCCCTTTCTCCAGGCAAACCGGCGAATTTCAGCAAAGCAATAAAAGGAGAGAACATCATGTTTAAAAACATGGGATTAAAATTTAAAATCATCCTTGGCAGCTGCATAACACTGGTTTTGATGGTGATACTGGGTATCATAAGCATTAATGCAACTAGATCGTTGAGCAACACCAATAAAAGTGTGGACCATACACATATAGTCATTGGTACAGCGATCCAGATTATAGCGGCCGGTGTAGACATGGAAACCGGTATGAGAGGCTATTTGCTGTCCGGCAAAGAAGATTTTCTTGGCCCTTATAAAAGCGGGCAAAAAAAGTTTTATGAATTGGTCGCGTCTTTATCTAAAACAGTGGATGACAATCCAGCCCAGGTCCAGCTCCTTTCGGAAGTTAAAACCAATATTGATGCCTGGCAAAAGGATGTCACCAAAATCCAGATTAATCTTCGACGGCAGATCGGTGATGCCAAAACCATGAACGATATGGCCGATTTAGTTGATGAGGCAAAGGGCAAACTCTACTTTGACAAATTCCGAGATCAGATAGCCGAGTTTATCAGCCGGGAAACAAAGTTGATGAACGAACGTCAGGCTTCTGCCGATGAAGCCATAATAAAAAATGAAGCCTTTGCCCAGAAAATTACAGATACCAACAATTGGGTGAATCATACAAAAAAAGTCATTGCCACCGCCCATGAGATCCTTGCGGGCGGTGTAGACATGGAAACCGGTATGAGGGGCTATCTTATTACGGGCAAAAAAGAGTTTCTTGATCCATATAAGTCTGGTGTTAAAAAATTTAATGGGTTAGTGGCCTCATTATCCCAGACTGTAAATGACAACCCAGCCCAGGTGAAACTTTTATCCGAGGTTAAAAATATTATTGATGCGTGGAAAAAAGATGTCACCGAACCCATGATCGGTTTAAGAAAGAAAGTGGTATCCGGACAGGCAAACCTATCAGATCTGGTTAAAGAAGTGAGCAAAGCCAGGGGTAAAATCTATTTTGATAAATTCCGTGCTAAAATTGCTACTTTCACAGCCAGAGAAGAAAAACTCATGGCCAGGCGTCAGGTTGAGGTGGTCAATATAACAAAGGCAACCGTTGAAAACAGGCAACTTATCGCCAACACCACCAAGTGGGTCGCCCATACACGAAATGTTATTGAAACCGCCAATGAAATTCTCTCCGCCGCAGTGGATATGGAAACCGGCATGAGAGGATATCTTCTTGCGGGCAAGGAAGAGTTTCTTGATCCATATAAGGCTGGCGGCAAAAAGTTTAGTGAGTTAGTGGCCTCATTATCCCAGACTGTAAATGACAATCCGGCCCAGGTGAAACTTTTATCTGAAGTCAAAGATAATATGAATGCCTGGCAAAAAAATGTCACTGATGTTCAAATTGGACTCAGAAGGGATATCGGAGATGCCCAAACCATGGATGACATGGCCGACCTTGTAGCCGAAGCCAGGGGGAAAAAGTATTTTGATAAGTTCCGCGAGCAGATAGGAATCTTCATCGACAGAGAGCAAAAACTCATGGATGAACGAAAAGCCGGGGCTGTGCAAACTTCCAGTAATTCACTGTACATGATTGTCGGCGGCGTCATACTTGCCATCGTCCTTGCGCTTATTGCAGCATTCTTTACTGCCAGGGCTATTACCACACCCTTGAACAAGGCCACAATTGAGCTTAAAACCTCGTCGGAGGAACTCAAGGTAGCAGTACAACAGCAATCCACCAGCTCCACTGAGCAAGCCACGGCTACAACACAGATTTCAACCACCATGGAAGAATTACTCAGAAGCTCCCATCAAATTGCTGAAGCCACCAAGAATGCAACCACCGGTATTAAATCTGCTAATAATGCTTCAACCCTCGGAAAAGGTTCCCTTATAAAAGCCATTAACGGGATCTCCAACATCCAAAAACAGGTGGAAAATGTCACGAACAATATCCTGGAACTGGGTGAAAAAACCCATCAGATGGATCTGATCCTCCAGATAATCAATGAGTTGACAGACCAGACTACCATCCTGTCATACAATGCTACAATTGAAGCAGCAGGGGCTGGTGAGTCCGGAAATCGATTTTCAGCAGTTGCAGAACAGATCATGACACTTGCCAACAAGGCAAAGGAATCCACCAAGGAGGTCCGTACCCTGATCGAGGATATACAAAAAAGTGCCAACAAAACCGCACTTTTGACAGAAGAAAGCATAAAAGCTGTGGAAGAAGGGACACAGAGCATCCATGATACTTCCGAACATTTTAATTCCATATTAAAAGTCTCGGAAGAAAATCTTGTAACATCAAGGGAGGTGGAAATGACGGTATCCCAACAAACCAACACCATAGATCAGACTTTCAGTGCGGTCAAAAATATTCAGGAAGCAGCTGAAGAAGTCAAGGCAAGCTCGGGCCAAACCCTTGAAACAGCCGAACAATTATTTTCCATGGCAAACCTTTTAACGGAAATATTATTGCCTAAAAGTATAAAAAAATTTTAATTAAACCAAAGCTCAATCGCCCAAGCTCAAGAGAACACACTAAACCCGTACCCGTTCAATGATTTTGGAAAATCTATTTTTATTGGGTATTGTCACAAAAACCCACGCTGCGTCAGATTAAAACCTTAGGACAATTGTCCCGGAAAGCAAAAAAGGTTTTTAGCTAAAAACTAAAAACCTCTGATATTAAATGGTGCGCCTGGCAGGATTCGAACCTGCGACCTACGGATTAGAAGTCCGTTGCTCTATCCAGCTGAGCTACAGGCGCAAACAGGATTGTCTTCTACCAAAGATTTTCCTGGTTGTCCACAAAAAAATGAAGATTGGATAATTTTTTGTAAAATATATTGCTTTTATAGAGATCATGATAATGGTATACTCAATTCTTATCCATAACATTAAGGTTTCATTGAATGAAAAAAAATATAGATAATAATAATTCCAAAGTTCCAAAAAGACTCACAAAAAAAGACTTTCATGTTCCGGTTTCAAAAACAAAAACATCCAGCTCCAAGGCCCTTGTCAAATCAGACCCCATACAAAGCTACTTGAGTGAAATCAACCGATACAAACTATTGAATCGGGATCAGGAAATTGAACTGGGCACCAGAATACAAGAAGAGGGAGACCAGGAAGCCGCTTATATTATGACCACATCCAATCTCAGGCTTGTGGTAAAAATTGCCCTGGAATTCCAACGGATCTGGATGCAAAATCTTTTAGACCTGATCCAGGAAGGTAATATCGGACTTGTCCAGGCTGTCAAAAAATTTAATCCCTATAAAAATGTTAAATTTTCCTATTATGCATCTTTCTGGATCAAGGCCTATATATTAAAATTTATCATGGATAATTGGCGCATGGTCAAAATCGGCACCACCCAGGGACAACGCAAACTATTTTTCCGACTGAAAAAAGAAAAAGCACGACTCATTGAACAGGGTTTTGACCCCAAACCCAAACTTTTATCAGAACGACTGGGAGTTTCTGAAAAAGAGGTAGTTGATATGGACCAGCGGCTGGCCAACTGGGATCTCTCCCTTGATGAACCCTTGAAAAATGATTCAAACACAGAACGAATTGAATTTATCAACATGGATTCAGACTCTTCCGAAGACAGGGTCGCTAAAAAAGAGATAGAAGATATCCTTCACACCAAGGTAAATGAATTCAAAAAAACTCTCAATGACAGAGAACTGGATATATTTGAACGACGGATATTTTCTGACAGCCCTAAGACCCTTCAGGAAATCGGAGAAGAGTATTCCATTTCCCGGGAGCGGGTCCGACAGATTGAAAATAATATTTTAAAGAAGATGAAAGCTTTTTTCAAAAAAGATATGCCCGATTTTGACATGTATGATCACAACCAGTAAAAACTAAAAAAGCGGGCACAAAAAAAGGTCATTTCCTCTATGCAAACACAATTTATTTGGATCTTTTTATTTATATCTTCAATTTTATCCATTTCAGGATGCAACCCGGGCAAAACAATTTCCAGCCCCCAAAGCTTGTCGGAAACTTCCCCAAAAAATACCGCTCTGGAAGAATCCCAATTACCAGCTACATATTTTTACCTTGAATCCAGAATACATACCCAAAACAATGAGATTGCCCAGGCAGTCATCTCCCTGAAAAAAGCCATTAAAAAAGATCCGGATTCCGTCTTTTTAAAAAGGGAATTGATACGACTTTATCTAAAAGAAAAGCACAATGATCAGGCGCTTATCCTGGCCCAAAACCTGGTAGACCAAAATCCTGAAAACATTGATAATCTCCTGATCCTGGCTCGATTAATCCCTCCCCCCGACCAAAAAAAACAACTACCCGGCATTTTAAAGAAGATCCTGACCCTGGATCCCAAGAACAAGGAAACCTATCTTCGCCTTGGCAATATCTACATGGAAAATCAAAATTCCCAAAAAGCCCTCAACCTTTTTTCAAAAATGACAAAAGAACTTCCCGATTATTATGTCGCCTATTTTTACTTGGGAGAAGCCAATTTACTGACAAATAACCTTGGGGCGGCAAAAAAGGCGTTCTTAAAAACCATTGAATTGGAACCAAAACTTGTGGAATCCCGATTCGAACTTATTGAAATTTATAAAAAACTCAAAAAAAAGAACTGGAAAAAACAGGTTCTTAAATCCTATAAAAAAATCCTTGAAATTGAACCGGAAAATAACAGGGCAGCCCTTGAAATGGCCCTTTTCCAATATAAAAACAATGCAAAGACCAAGGCTCTTGTTTTATTCACAGAGCTTGGAAATAAAGGGAAAGAAGACTCTCAGCTACTCATGGCGGCTGTGGATACCTATATTGCTGAAAAACGATATCAAGACGCAATAATTGTATTTTCCCAATTGCTCAAGGCAGAGCCCGACAATTCTAATTTAAATTTTTTTGCCGGCATGGCCTATGAAGCTACGGGAAATATTAAAACAGCCATTGAGCACTACCTCAAAGTGACACCGGAACATCCCCAATACAAAGAAACTTTGCTGAGTATTGCTTTTTTATACCGGGACATTGGACAACCCCGGCAGGCCATCAAAATCCTGGAACAACACCACAAAAATGACCCCAAAGACGTAGATATTATCTCATTCCTTGCTTCTTTTTACGAAGATCAAACCCAATACAACAAGGCTATAACCATCCTGAATGATGGTCTTAAAACAGCCCCGGACAATCTCACCCTCCTTTTTCGACTTGGAACGATCCAGGATAAAGCAGGGCTAAAAGATCAATCAATCCAGACCATGAAAACGCTGCTTCAAACCGATCCTGATAACGCCAACGCCCTGAACTACCTGGGTTATACCTATGCAGAAATGGGGATCAACCTGGATCAGGCCCTGGAGCTGATTTCCAGAGCAATGAAACAAAAACCCAATGACGGCTATATCACCGACAGCCTGGGCTGGGTTTATTACCAGAAACAAAATTATACAAAAGCCATCCATTATCTTGAACTGGCAGCTCAATTAAGTGATTTTGAAACGATCATAGCAGATCACCTGGCAGATGCCTATCTAAAGTCAGGACAATTGGTAAAAGCATTAATCACCTATAAAAAAGCCGTGGGTAATGCAAAAAAAGAAGATAAAAATCTGACCATAAAACTTAAAGAAAAAATTTTGAACCTTGAAAAAAAACTCAATGAAAAATAAAAATAACCGGATCTATTTTCCCCCGATTTTAACAATACTGATTTTGTTCTTACTGATACTTACTTCAGGATGTGCACCACTTCGACCACAAACTGATCCTATCCTGGACAAAAAAGCCCGGGGCCTTGCCGATGATATTTTATCCTCAAACCAGGAGATAACGTCTTCCAAGGGAACCGGATGGGTAACACTTACAACCGACACCCGTAAAGACAAATTTAAAATTGCATGGGCCGCCCAAGCCCCCAACCGGCTCCGGATCACCTTCCTTATGTCGGGCTATCCCTTTGAGACCATAGTGGCCACAGGCAAACATGTTACCTTTATCTCCCACACCAAGGAACACAAACCATATACCACCATTTCAAGTAACCCTGATTTGAAAAAATTTATCGGGATCCCAGTAAAATTATCTGAAATCATTGCCATTCTTCTGGGACAAATCCCAGTACAAAGATTTGACCATGCCTGGTTTAAAGCAGATAATAGCAACTACTCCTCCATAGTTCTGGCACAAAACTGGAAATCTACCTTCCAACAAATTCATCTGGATACAAATAAAAAGGTTCAGCAACTTTTATTTTTGGATAAAGACGATACACGACTCTATGAGATCACCTATCTTAATTACCAGTCCTATGGAAAGAACCGCATTCCCGTCACCCTGTTAATTCAAGATGCAACAGGCCAAAAGATTCATTTGAGTTTTACCCGGTTTATTCCCAATCCCCCCATAAAAGAGTCTGTATTCAGGTTGACAGCACCCGGATCATGACCATTATCTAAAAAAGATTTAACTAAATAAAATTCCTCAAAGGAGACAAGTATATTATGATTCATGAGAACGTAAATAAAGCTAAAAAAAGCCAGGGATGCCCTTCACAAAACGGCGGAGACATGGCCAAAAAGCAACAGGAACAGCAGGCAATGATCAAAAATTCCCTGGCAAAAATCAAACATAAAATATTTGTTTTAAGCGGCAAAGGCGGGGTGGGAAAAAGCAGTGTATCCGCAAACCTGGCAGCCGTTCTTTCTAAAAAAGGATATAAAACAGGTCTGATGGATGTGGATGTACACGGCCCTTCCATTGCCCATATGCTGGGCTTAACAGAACTTTTAGATATCACCCCTGATCAGCAGATGCTGGCGCCCAAACAGGTCAATGAAAACCTGAAAGTGGTATCTGTCCAGGCATTGATGCAGGACAAGGACCAGGCCATCATTTGGCGGGGACCTGCTAAAAGCGGGATGATCCAGCAATTTGTCGGTAACGTGGACTGGGGAGAACTTGACTTTTTAATTATTGATGCCCCCCCGGGTACAGGAGACGAACCCTTGACCGTTGTCCAAAACATCCCGGAAGCCTTGGGGGTAATTGTCACCACCCCCCAGGAAGTCGCATTGTCCGACATCAGAAAATCCATCTCTTTTTGTAAGACAGTCAAGCTAAAAACCCTTGGCATTGTTGAAAACATGGCAGAATTCAAATGTCCCCATTGCAACGAATCCATAGATTTGTTTAAAAACGGAGGCGGTGAAAAAACAGCCCAGGCCCAGGGACTTGATTTCCTAGGATCCCTTCCCTTCGACACCCGGGTGGTAACCTCTGGCGACAAGGGGATCCCCATAATGTTTGAAGATGAAAAAACCCCATTCACTCAAGCTTTTGAAGCCATTGTGGACAATATTCTAAGGCAATTATGACAATTACTTTGAATGATAATTTAAAGAAAGCCAGGGAACTTAAAGATTTGATAAACCTTCGGGAAAAAGAAAATCTTGGTGAACTGGCTTGTTTTTCCAACGCCGCCCAAAGACGCAGAACCGAACCCCAGGCAGAAAATGAATACCGCCAGGCATTTAGTACCGATGCAGACCGGATACTCAACTCCCTGGCCTTTACCCGATATATTGATAAAACCCAGGTTTTTTCTCTTATAAAAAATGATCACCTCACCCATCGGGTTCTCCATGTTCAGTTAGTCTCCCGGGTGGCCAGAACCATTGGCCGATATCTTGAGTTAAATCAAGATCTCATAGAAGCCGCCAGTCTGGGTCATGACATCGGACATACTCCCTTTGGCCATGACGGTGAACTCTTCTTATCAAAACTGACCCAGGAGCACGGAGCCGGACACTTCCACCACAACCTCCAAAGTATCCAGTTTTTAGACCGAATAGAAAAAAACGGGCAAGGCTGGAACCTGAGCCTCCAGACAATGGATGCCATTATCTGCCATAATGGAGAGGCCCACTCAAGGAAACTTATCCCGGAGCGCAATCGATCCCTTGAAGATTTTGACGCAATGATCCTGGCCATTAAAGCCCAAAACACCTGCGATAAAATTCCCATGACCATGGAAGGATGTGTGGTCAGAATGGCAGATACCATCAGTTATGTCGGCCGGGATCTGGAGGATGCCATCCGCCTCGGAATCATTACCCGGGATCAGGTCCCTAAAGAGTGTAAGCAAACCCTGGGACAAACCAACGGAACCATCGTCTTCAACCTAGTGACCGATCTGATCCATAACAGTTTAGGTAAACCCTTTATCGGATTTTCAGATCCAATATCTAATGCTTTAAAAAATCTTAAAAAATTTAATTATCAATCTATTTACAAAAACCCGGCAATCAAAAAACACCTGTCTTCCATTGAACCAATATTTAAATATCTGTTTGAAAAATATCTGACAGACCTTGAAAAAGAGCAACATTCATCTGATATTTTTACAAAGTTTTTAAACGGCAAAGCCTTAGAATACAGGGATAATCATACACATCCGGAAATTGTTAGAGATTTTATTTCCGGTATGACAGATTCCTATTTCATCCGCCAGGCGCCGGCAGATCTCACACCCAAATATATTGATAATGTTTGAAAACCGAAATACTTACCGCAGACAGCCCGGGAAAACAGGACTGATCTCCTTTGAGATAACCGTCAAAGAGACCAATCTTAATATCCAGGCCCGAAAGGACCTCTCAGCCCAGGCTGTCCGGGCAACCTTAAAATACAGAAACTATATCGAAACCCATATTCAGCAACACCCGGAATTTGCCACTACCCTTGCTCCTTTGCCCACAGCCCCCCTTGCCCCCAAAATTGTCATGGATATGATAGAAGCAGGCAGACAAACCAATGTCGGCCCCATGGCCGCCGTGGCCGGAGCAATGGCCGAGTATGTCGGAAAAGAGCTTTTGGAGCTTTCCCCGGAATTGATAGTGGAAAACGGGGGGGATCTTTTTATCAAATCCGATACCGAAACTGTATTCAGTATTTATGCAGGAGACTCCCCTTTAAGTATGACCACGGGTATCCTGGTCGAAAAACAAAACGAGCCCTTTTCCATGTGTACCTCTTCGGGATCCCTTGGCCATTCCAAAAGCTTTGGTAAAGCCGATGCCGTAAGCGTAGTTACCAACTCAGCCTCCCTGGCCGATGCGGCCGCCACAGCACTTTGCAATATGGTAAAAAATGAGGGGGATATTGAAAAGACCATCCATTTCGGAAAACAGATCCAGCAGATCCGGGGTATTGTTATTATCAAGGGGAAAAAAATCGGACTCTGGGGAGATCTGAAACTTATCAGACTCCCCAGAAATACTAATCAATAAAGAGTGCCTACTTTGGCTTCCACAGCTCTTACAATACTGCCGTCCCGGAGCAGAGTCTTGACCTTGGCAATATCCGTGGACAAAAGCTTGTCCTCTTTTCTATAATCCACCCGGCTCCTGATCACTTCATAGGCAGCCATGGTCCCATCACCTGCCTTGAGATTGGTGAACAGATCAATAGCCTGGGCTCCACAGAGCAGTTCAATGGCAATCACCTCTTCGGTATTATCCACAATATTCCGGCATTTCCTTGCAGCAAAGGCCCCCATGGATACATGATCTTCCTTGTTGGCAGATGTGGGAATGGAATCCACCGAGGCGGGATGGGCAAGAACCTTGTTCTCAGAAACCAGGGATGCTGCTGCATACTGGGCAATCATAAAACCGGAATTGAGCCCCCCGTCCTCCACCAAAAATGCAGGTAATCCGGATAATTGAGGATTGACAAGCCTTTCAATACGCCGCTCGGAAATATTGGCAAGCTCGGCGATAGCTATACTTAAGAAATCACAGGCAAGAGCCAGGGGCTGACCATGGAAATTACCCCCGGATAAAAATTCTTCTGAATCCGGAAAAATCAAAGGGTTTTCCGTGGAAGAGTTCATTTCCACGGAAATCACCCGATCCACATAGGCAAAAGTATCCCAGGAAGCACCATGCACCTGGGGTGAGCATCTTAAGGTGTAAGCATCCTGAACCTGGGAGCAATCCTTATGGGAGGATATTATTTCAGAATTGTCCGTCATTTTAAGCATGTTCTGGGCTGCCATAATCTGTCCCATATGGGGACGAGCTTTATGAATTCTGGGGTCAAAGGCACTTCTGGTTCCCATGAGGGTTTCAAGACTCATGCTGGCTGCGATGTCGGCATGCTTGCACAAATTCAAAGCATCACTGAGCGCCAGACAACCCAGACCGATCATAAACTGGGTACCGTTAATCAAAGCCAGACCTTCACCAGCCGCCAGTTCAAGAGGAGATATGGATCTTTTTGCCAGGGCCTGGGCACCTGTCATGCGCTCACCATCCACAAAGGCTTCACCCTCCCCAATGAGAACCAGAGACAGATGAGCCATGGGGACCAGATCACCACTGGCACCCACAGAACCTTTTTCCGGTACCACGGGTATTATACCTGTATTTAAAAGCTGGGCCAGTTTTTCAATAGTTTCAAGACGCAGACATGAATTACCCCGGCAAAAATCATTGACTCGAAGGGCCATCATAGCTCTGACCACATCATCTGCCACATGATTTCCCATGCCGGCGGCATGACTTAAAAGAATTTTTTTCTGAAGTTTTTTAGTATCTTCAAGGGAGATGGTAACATCGGACAAAGCACCAAATCCCGTAGTCACTCCGTATATTCTTACTCCCTGGCGGACCCATTTATCAACCAATTGGCTGGCCTTATGTATCCGTGATTCCGATTCAACAGAAATTGCAATCCCCACACCATGCCGTGCAATGGCCACCAGGTCTTCCAATTGGAAATTCTCTCCGCTTAAAACTATTTTATCTGTCATTTATATCCCCTTTATGGTTGCTCGTATCAAGGACCGTCCTGCATATCGGACTATCCCCGGTTAAATTTTCCAGTAAGTTTATATCGTGAACCAGGAGAGATGATCCTGGTATAGGTCGCCACCCGATCAAAGGACCAGGTTCGTCGTGTAAGTGAAAGACAAGGATCTTCCGGCCTGATATTCAAGTATTGCTGTATGGTCTTATTAACGCTGACGGCTTCAATAACATGTTCCGCTTCTTGGATGGGAGCTTCTTTAAGCAGGTAATCACTGGGGGTCATTTTTGTAAAATCCTGATCCAGATAAAAAGGAGCTACTACCGGATTAATATAACGCTCTGAATACTGAATCCCGATCCCTCTGTCCTGGTGCAAAATAATAGAATGGAAAATACGATCCCCTTCAGCCAGATCCATTTTAACGGCTATTTGCCGGGAGAGACGTTCCTCTTTGAGTAACAAGACTTCACAAGAATAAGAACCACCCCAATCGTTGATTTCCCTTGCAATACTCTTGATCTCCAGCAGGGAGGCTTCCGGTTTTGGCTCTGCCACAAAAGTGCCCACACCTTGAATCCTGATTATTCTATTTTCTTCTGTCAACTCTTTCAAGGCCCTGTTAGCAGTCATTCTGGAAGCATTAAACACCTTTGCAAGCTTAGTTTCCGAAGGAATTTTATCACCGGGCAACAATTTACCGGAGTCAATATCCCTGGTAACACTTCTTTTTATTTTTTCATACAGCGCATAAGGCTGACCCAAATTCCCCACAATTCATCCCATCTTATTAAACTGATTTCATTAAACTGGTTTTACTAAATTTTTTGAATAGAATTGAAAAATTCTTGACTTCACTTCTATACTTGTATAGACAGGAGTATCCAATCCAAAGAAAAATGTCAACACCAGCGAAGGGAAAATATATGAAAACAGCAAATGCAACCACAACAAACTCTCAATTTCCCAGGACAATTGACCTGCTTTTTATCAACTGCCATTTGGCCACCATGGTCAAGGGAGCCTATACCATCATTAAAGACGCCGCCCTTGGGATAACCGGCAAGAAAATATCCTGGACTGGTGAACAGACAAACCTGCCGGATAATCCGGAAAAACTTGCCACCCAAGTTATTGATTGCCGAAACAAATGGATTCTCCCTGGATTTGTGGATTGCCATACCCACCTGGTCTGGGCAGGTTCTCGATCCGAGGAATTTGAGATGCGACTCAATGGAGCCCGCTATGAAGAGATAGCCCAACAGGGTGGAGGAATCGCCTCAACAGTCCGTGCAACCAGAGCCGCCACCAAAGAGGATTTATTTTCCCAGGCCTCCAAACGCATGGATACCTTGCTCAAACAGGGTATCACCTGTGTAGAAATAAAATCAGGGTATGGTCTGGATCTTGAAACCGAACTCAAAATGTTATCGGTCATAGACCAGTTAAACCAAGCCTTTCCCCAGCAGATTGAACCCACTTTTTTAGGAGCCCATGCCCTGCCCAAGGAATTTAAAGACAGATCAGATGCCTATGTGGATCTTGTAACCCAGACCATGCTGCCCAGAGTTAAAGATCAAAAAATTGCCTCGGCCGTGGATGTCTTTTGCGAAGGCATTGCCTTTTCCAAGTCCCAGACCCGAAAAATTTTTAAGGCAGCAACGGATATGGGCTTTCGGGTTAAACTCCATGCAGAACAATTATCCGACATGGACGGGGCCGCACTGGCCGCAGAGTTTAACGCTCTTTCCTGTGACCATCTGGAGTATCTTTCTTCCCCTGGAGCCCAAAAGATGGCAGAACAGGATGTTGCTGCCGTCCTGCTTCCCGGAGCCTTTTATTTTTTGAAGGAAACCAAAAAACCACCCATTCACCTATTGCGTAAACTTGGTATCCCCATGGCAATCTCAACCGATCTCAACCCTGGCTCAAGCCCGATCCACTCCATGACTCTGATATTAAACATGGCTTGCCTTCTCTTTGATCTAACCTGCGAAGAGGCACTGGCAGGAGCTACCATCAATGGTGCCAAGGCTCTTGGGCTGGAACAAACAAAGGGAACTCTTGAAGTCGGAAAGGATGCAGATCTGGTTCTCTGGGATATAAACACCCCGGCGGACCTTTGCTACCTTATTGGTACAACACCCATTGAGATGGTGGTTATATCCGGAAAAGTCCAATATACAAACCCTTAATAACAGCCATGGGCGGACCATGGATTTCACCCCTTGGTTCCGCCCACAACAAAGATTGAAACTCTCTTTTGATATCAGATGTTTCATATAAAATGAATTCCCCCCAAAAGGACCGGACTTGCTGATACTCATCAACATATTGTTTCTCACAGGAATCAACCTTTTTTTATTCATTCTGGGCCTGTCCTCTTTTTTCGAAAAAGAGATCAGAGCAACCCGGATTACCCTTGTTTTTTTAATCCTGAACATATTGTTCTGGGGATTTTTCATTAAAAACCCGGATTCTATGCCAAGATTCAATCTGGTGGTTATTTCCGGAATCTGCCTGTTTTGCGCCATCTCTCTTATGAGATTTTTTCCAAAAAACTTCTTAAAAAGAGACACCTCCCGGGCGATCCAATACGATGAACGGGATAATATGTTTGCCAGAAATAACCTCCAGCACCACCCGGAACTGATGGAAACCTATCATAAACAACACCCGGAAAATAAATCCCATGACAAACAGATCCATAACAAACCTGAGTTCGGGGATGCAAAACAGGTGTACCACGATGAATACACTGCCACCTGCTATAAAGCAGCCTTTCAATATTTAGAACAGACCATCCCCCTATCCGATGGAATTGTGGCACCCCATAAAAAAAAGGTGGATATCAAAAAGTTTACCACAACCCTTTCAGAGATGATCCGCTTTTACGGGGGATGTGATGTGGGATTTATCCCCTTAAAACCCCACCATTTTTACAGCCACAAAGGCCGACATGCCCATAATTGGGGGGACAAAACCGATCAGACCCATAAAACAGCCATTGTCATCGTGGTGCCCATGCGCATCCCCATGATCAAACATGGCCCCACAAGTGCGGTAATCCAGGAATCTGCCCAGAAATATGTGGAAGCGGCCAAGATATCAAACATTGCTGCATCATATATCCGGCAATTCGGATTTTTGGCCCGGGCACACAATGATGCTAATTATGGAACTCTCTGTGTCCCTCTGGCAGTGGAATCAGGATTGGGAGAACTGGGACGGATGGGTATTTTCATGCATAAGATTCATGGTCCCTGCGTCCGGCTTGCCATTATCACCACGGATATAAAATTGCCCCCCTCCCCCCAAACTTCCAACCTGCACATGGAAAATTTTTGCAAAATTTGCAAAAAATGCGCAGATAATTGCCCATCGGGTTCCATCACCCGGGGAGAAGAACAAGAATCCCGAAATTTCAGACATTGGTCCATCGACCAGGAAAAATGTTTTTCCTATTGGAAAACCATTGGATCTGACTGTGGCATGTGCATATCCGTCTGTCCCTATACCAAACCCGACACCCTGGTTCACAAATTGGTAAGGTTCTATATTTCCAGGAATCTCTTAAACCAAAGAATCGCTCTTTTCATGGATGACCTGCTCTATGGCAGGATAAAAAAAATCCCCCGGACAAATCCGGACAAACTATTTCTTTGCTGACCAACTAGCTTAAAACAAATATCCGATTCCCGACAATTATTTCTTGATTTATGCCATATACGATAGTAGGATTTCTACCCATGCGTATCTATGCCCTGGCCGACATCCATGGAAAAAAAGAAAACATTGAAAAGCTCTATTTAGTTTCAAAAAAGTATAAACCGGATGTAATTATCATTGCCGGGGATATAAGCAATTATTTTAGCTGGAAATCAACTCTTGCTCAATTGGATCTGGTCTCAGCACAAACCAAGACTCCCATTCTTTGTATCCGGGGCAATTCAGATTTTAAAAGAATGGAAAAATCAAAAATCAAAAATTTAAAATTTTTGAACCCAGCTCCCCATTTTTTTAAAGGAATCCCCTTCCAGGGGGTAAACGGCACCATCCTTTTGCCTTTTACATCAAGACTTGGCATCAAGGAAAACCAGCTGTTAGAAAGCCTTATGACTAAAACAACTAAAGAAACCATCCTTGTGGTCCATCCTCCGCCCAGAACAATTTGTGACAGGGTAGGCAATCGCTTTTGTGCAGGTAGCCGGAATCTGTTGGACTTTATTAAAATCAAACAACCCAGAATGGTCATTTGCGGTCATATCCACGAGCAGGCGGGTACAGCTTTTGTAAATAACACCCTGGTTTTAAATTGTGCCATAAATAAAAATCACCATGGTGCAATCGTTGATCTTAAAAAAGACAGTCCGCCACAGGTAAATTTCTTGCAACCCTGAAATGGGAATGATATGAAAGCCCATATAAATTATCCAAAGGAAAAAAACCAATGTGCGAATCAAATGTCTATCTCAAAGAAAATGATACTGAAAAACTTATCATGGAAAATGTAGCCGCCATTACGCCGGCAGGCAAAGACACTTTTATTTTAAAGGGTCTTTTAGGTGAACGTATGGAAATTGCTGGGATCATCGAAGATATCAATCTCATGGAGCATAAAATAATACTCAAAACCCTGTAATGGAACGATTCCCCCAATATCTTGCTGCCATGGCCAGGGCCAATAATCTGGAAAACCGGGTTCAATGGCTTTTTTACCCCGGAATGCTCCAGGACAGCTCTGATAAATGGTGGGATGATTTTGGCAGACGAACCACAGCCCATGAAGGTATTGACATCTGCTTTTTCAAAGAAAATAAAAAAAAAATTACCCATTTAACAAAATGGGCTCAAATTCCTGCAATGGACAAGGGACTTATTTTAAATAGATGTGAAGATTTTCTGGGAGAGTCTCTGGTCATAACCCATGGAAAATTTGACCGGTTTTCCCCCGAAGTGATCTTTGTATATTCCCACCTGAAGATTAAAAAAGACCTTACACCCGGCTGTTGGGTTCAAAAAGACCAGATTATTGCCAGGATTTTTGATACAAGTTTGAAACAATCAAAACTACCGCCCCACCTGCATATTTCCTGTATTGAACTATCTAAAAAAAAAACAGGGGATGATCTTACCTGGAATCTGTTTTCAGATCGAAAAAAAGTTAACCTGATTAATCCCGTTTTTATTTAGTCCTTTTTTTATGAATACTTAATCCCAAAAGAAGAATTGAAAAAAAAGAAAATTTGATCTATGATCACCAAAAATTATAACTTAAACTGGACCCATAACATGGAGAGGATGAATGAAAATTATTAAAACCCTTTTTTTACTGGTTATCCTGGGGCTGCTCGGCACATTAATTTACCAAAATCAAAACTACTTTATGGCCCCATCTGCATTGCACATTGATTTTAAAATTTCCACATGGTTCTGGACTACTTCAGAACTTCCCAACATCATATACTGGGGCATCTGCTTTGGCCTAGGGCTTTTAATAACCGGGATTAAAGGACTGCTGACTGCCTTTCGCCTGGGAAGAGAAATAAAAGAAAAAAACAAGCTGGTTGGTTCCCTGAAACAGGAAATCAACAACCTGACAACAAAATTAGAGGTTTTTATCCACGATCCCTATATTAAAAAAGAGATGGAAAATAATTTTAGAGAATCCATCAATCCGGAGACACCAGTTGCCGACACAAAATAAGCCATTCTTTCAAATAAAGAGAGCAAACCTGAAAACAACAGCGAACAGCAGTCTGAAACCTAAGCGTCCATGACCACAAAAAAAAATACGCCTATGATGGAACAGTATCTTTCCATTAAAGAGCAACACAAAGATGCCATTTTATTCTATCGAATGGGGGATTTTTATGAAATGTTTCTTGGGGATGCCCAAAAAGCTGCAGCCATACTTGAAATTGCCCTGACATCCAGAAACAAGAATGACAGCTCTCCCATTCCCATGTGCGGAATCCCATTCCGTGCAGCAGACAATTACATTGCAAAACTTATTGAAAACGGATGCAAGGTAGCTGTCTGTGAGCAGGTGGAAGATGCAGCACAAGCCCAGGGACTTGTCAAACGAGAAGTGGTTCGGGTTATCACTCCGGGTATGATCCTGAGCGAATCCCTTCTGGATAAAAAATCCAATAATTTTATAGTGGCCATCTCCAAGGTAACAGATGCCGCAGGGCTTGCCTGCCTTGACATTTCCACGGGTACATTTAAAACCTGCCAGGTAAAAAGAACAGGAAACTGCATTCCTTTGTCACTGATTGATGAGGCATTAAAACTTGATCCCAAGGAAGTTTTGTTACCCGCCTCTTTTAAAACAGATCCAGGCTACAATCAGGTCAGGAATGCCTTTTTATCAAGACAACTCACCTATCTTGATAAAAACCAATTCCATGTGGAAGAAGCCCGCGAACGGCTGCAAAAAAAGTTTAAAACCCGTAGTCTCGAGGGTTTTGGCATCGAAAATGACACCGCGTCCATCGCAGCTGCCGGAGCCGTGGTATCCTACGTCCAGAACACCCAGATGCAAGATACCCAGCACATTTTCCAGATCATTCCCTATGATCTGGAAAATTTTTTAAAGATTGATGAGCGCTCCTGCAAAAATCTGGAACTGCTGAACAATATCCAGACCCTGGATAAAAAAGGAACCTTGATTTTTGTATTGGACAGGACAGTTACGGCCATGGGTGGACGGTTGATCAAAAACTGGATAAGATACCCCCTGATTAACCAGGACCTTATTCAACAAAGGATAGACTGTATCGAAGAAATCCTTGGGGCATCCCATATCCATCAATTGCTTATCACCCACTTAAAATCGGTCTATGACCTTGAACGCTTAGGTAGCAAGATTTCCATGGGCCAGGGTAATGCAAGGGATCTTATCTCCCTTAAAAATTCCCTGAAAAAACTGCCCAACCTGTTTGCAGAACTTACCATGTTTGAACATCCGGTGTTAAACGGCAGTCTTCTTGAGGACCAGGCCCATTTACTGACAAGTCTATCATCTCTTGCCAACTTAATAGAAGAGGCAATCCGGGAGGATGCCGTCCATGTCCTGAATGAAGGAAATCTGATCCAGGACGGCTATAACGAAGAACTGGATGGATTACTTGCCATCACAAGGGATGGAAAATCCTGGATTGCTAAAACCGAGGCCACCGAAAAAGAAAAAACAAAACTTTCTTCTTTGAAGATTAAATACAACAAAGTATTTGGATATTTCATAGAGGTTTCCAAGGCACAATCCGGCGGGGTGCCGGATAATTATGTCCGTAAACAGACCCTGGTAAATGCCGAACGGTTTATTACAGACGAGATGAAAGAGGTGGAATCTACCATTTTAAATGCCCAGGACAAACGAAATTGCCTTGAATACGAGATCTTTTGTTCCATCAGGGACCAGGTAGTTGCCAAGGCAGTTCCTATCTTGAAAATGGCCCAGTTCATTGCCCAGATTGATACCATCCAGGGACTTGCCACTGTTGCATCTGAAAACGGATATACAAAACCTGTAATAAACGATGAAAACTACATAGATATTGAAGACGGCAGACACCCGGTGGTGGAAAAACTTATCACAGGAGAACGCTACGTTCCCAACTCCATTAGATTAGATAGTGTGGACCACCAACAATTGCTAATCACAGGCCCGAATATGGCGGGTAAATCAACTGTCTTAAGACAGGTTGCCCTGACGGTTCTCATGGCCCAGATGGGCTCATTCGTACCGGCAAAAAAAGCTTGTATCTGTCTGACAGACAGGATTTTCACCCGGGTAGGTGCCCTGGACAACCTGTCTTCGGGCCAGAGTACATTTATGGTTGAAATGGAGGAAACCGCTAATATCGTTAACAACGCCACCCAAAACAGCCTGGTTATCCTTGATGAAATCGGCAGGGGTACCAGTACCTATGACGGCATGAGTATTGCCTGGGCAGTGGCGGAATACCTCCATGATCTAAAAGGGTTAGGAGTAAAAACCTTGTTTGCCACCCATTACCACGAGCTTATCCGCCTTGAAGAAACCAAACCCCGTATTAAAAATTATCATATTGCAGTCAAAGAGTTTAATGACAACATTATTTTTTTACGGCGCCTTGTAAAGGGGGGAACCAATAAAAGCTATGGAATTCAGGTAGCGAGACTGGCAGGGGTTCCAGACTCTATCATCGATTCAGCTAAATCTGTTTTGTCCAAGATTGAACAGGAAAATACGATGGATCAAGATTTATTTGTCCCAAACGAATCAAACAAACCCCAAAAAAGAAAGACAAAAAAAGACAAAAATCACGACCAGCTCGAACTGTTTGGAGATATCGACGCCCCGGTAAAACAGATGTTGGCAAAAGCAGACATTTCAAATATGACCCCTCTGGATGCCCTTATATTTTTAAATAATCTGAAAAAAAAGGCCTTTAATTAAAAAATGGGAAAATTAAGGCCGACATCCCTTTCCATCTGCTCCATCCTTTATTTGTTCCTTTGGATGATCATCTGCCTGAGTTCTTTTCCAACCATAAGTCAGGCAGACTCAGCCAAAGAAAAATATATGAATGCCGATTATTGCTTTAAAAAACTAAGAAACTCTTCCCTGGAACGGCAGAAAATATCGAGATGGCTCAGTTGTATCCATCAATATAAAACCATTTACAAAGACCACCCGAAAAGTTCCTGGGCACCTGCAGGCATGTACAAAGCCGCAGAACTTTACCTCCAATTATTTAAATTATCCGGCAACAATTCCCATAAATTGCAAGCCCTGGATCTTCTAAGCAGAATTAGAAACAGATACCCGAAAAGTGCCTATAGCGGAAGAACAAGGATTCGCCTCAAATCCCTTGGCATAAATCCAGATCACAAACCAATCAAGATTCTCCGTTCAAAAAAAGAAAGCACCCGGAATGACCGACTGATAAATAAATTCAATAAAGATCAAGAAAAGCAACCACAAAAAAATCTTACCCCAAAAAAACTCGATAAAAAAACACCCCGGGATAAGCAGAAACTAAGGGAAAAAGAAACCGGGGGCGATGCACTGGTAACCAAATTGCGGTTCTGGTCCAATCCAGAATATACCAGAATTGTGATTAACGCTTCCAATGAACGAGAATACTCCCACCGCCTTTTAAAAAAAGATCCCACCATAAACAAACCCTTTCAAAGGCTGTATATTGATATCAAAAATGCCCGGCTGGACAAGGATGTTGCCGAGCACATGCACATCAACGACAATCTGTTAAACCAGGCAAGAGCCGGGCAACATCTTCCCCATACCGTCCGGGTAGTGGTGGATATAAAATCCTTTGAAAGCTATAAAATTTTTTCATTAAAAGACCCCTTTCGGATTATTATTGACGTATGGGGAAAAGGTTCCAACGGCTCTGCCTCCCAACAGCAGGTTATCCAAAAAGATTATAGCAAGCTACCGGTTAAAACCTCACGCATTACCACAGACAATCTGAAATCATCTGATATTGCAAGACAGCTGGCCCTGGGAGTTAGAAAAATCATCATCGATCCTGGACATGGTGGACCAGATCCAGGAGCTCCCGGATATATCAAAGGCGTATGGGAAAAAGATATTGTACTCAAGCTGGCCTTAAATCTTGCCGACAAACTCAGGAAAAGGCTGAACTGCACAGTAGAGTTGACCCGTTCTACTGACAAAAAACTGACCCTTGAAGAACGAACCGCCATTGCCAATACCCAACGAGCAGATCTATTTATTTCCATGCATTGTAATGCAGCCAAAAATAAAAGACTGACCGGTTTTGAGACATATATACTGAACCTGGCAACCGATGACCAAGCCATAGCTGTGGCAGCAAGGGAAAATGCCACCTCCAAAAAAAATATTTCCGATCTTGAGTATATTTTAAGCGACCTGATGAAACATGCCAAGATTAAAGAATCAACCCGATTGGCTAATGATGTTCACAAATCAATAATCCAGGAAATGAAAAAAAAGTATTCCAAAATAATTGATCACGGGGTCAAACAAGCCCCCTTTTATGTTCTTCTAGGTGCAAGGATGCCTTCCATTCTCATTGAAACATCCTTTATCAGCAATAAAACTGAATGCACAAGACTACTAAACCCAACCTATAGAAATAACATCTGTAACGCTATTACAGATGGGATTGAAAAATACATAAAAGCTACAAACCCTAAACAATTATAATACCAAAAAAGGAGAAAAACATGTCTTTTGAAAACATTATTTTTAAGATCGAAAATAACATAGCCACCATACTTTTTAATAGACCCAAAGCCCTAAATGCGCTTAACAATGCCCTTTTTGATGAACTGGATTCAGCCCTTGACATGGTCGAAAAAAACACTGATATCCGGGTACTTATTCTGACGGGGACCGGCGAGAAAGCCTTTGTAGCAGGTGCTGATATTTCCGAGCTTAGCAACATGAATCCTTTACAAGCCAAATTTTTCTCAAGAAAAGGCCAGAAAATATTTTCAAAGATTGAAGCCCTTCCCATTCCTGCCATCGCAGCTGTTAATGGATTTGCCCTGGGGGGAGGAAGCGAGGCAGCCCTTGCCTGTGATTTTATCTATGCCTCTGAAAAAGCAATCTTTGGCCTGCCTGAAATCACCCTGGGCCTGATCCCGGGATTTGGCGGCACCCAGAGACTTGCCAGACTTGTGGGAAATAACCTGGCCAAGGAGTTGGTATTTACCGGAAAAAACATCAAAGCGGATAAGGCCCTTGAATACGGAATCATCAATAAGATTTGTGCCCATGAAAACCTGATGGACGAAGTTCTCAAAACAGCTAATCTGATTGCCGCAAAAGGCAGAGTAGCCTTGAGAGCTGCCAAAGAAGTCATCCAAAACGGAACAGCAGTTGATCTTGAAACCGGCTGTAGAATCGAAAATGACGGTTTTGGTATCGCCATGGTCAGTGAAGATGCCAAAGAAGGCACTTCTGCCTTTCTGGAAAAACGAAAGCCCGTGTTTAAAGGACAACTCAACTAGCACCTGGTAAAATTATCAAGGATCCATCTATGCCCGTCTATAACAAAAGTTTTGAAACTCTGGCAAGAAAAGATATTGAAGCCATCCAGCTCAAAAGGCTCCAAACCACTGTTGAACAAATTTATGCAAATGTTGCCTTTTACAAAACTACTTTTGATACGGCCGGAATCAAACCCCAAAATATTAAAAGTCTGGATGATCTTCAACGATTACCCTTTACCAACAAACAGGATCTAAGGGACAACTATCCCTACGGGATGTTTGCAGTTCCCATGGAAAAGGTTGTCAGGGTCCATGCCTCTTCCGGCACCACGGGAAAACCAACGGTTGTGGGCTATACCAAAGGGGATATTAATACCTGGGCAGAACTCATGGCCAGGAGCTTTTCAGCCGCAGGTGCCACATCCAAAGATATAATCCACAACGCATTTGGATACGGCTTGTTTACAGGGGGCATAGGTGCCCATTATGGTGCAGAAAAACTAGGGGCAGCAGTTATTCCGGTATCCGGTGGCAACACCAAACGCCAGATCACCATTATGCAGGATTTTAAACCCACCATTCTCTGTGGCACCCCCTCCTATATTCTGCATCTTGCCGAGGTAGCAGAGGAGATGGGGGTTGATTTTAAGGATCTGCATTTCAAATCCGGTATTTTCGGCGCAGAGCCCTGGACAGAAAATATGCGGGCAGAACTGGAAGCAAAACTGGATTTAAAAGCGATAGATATTTACGGTCTGAGTGAAGTCATGGGACCTGGGGTTTCCATTGAATGCAGGGAAGAGCAAAGGGGTCTCCATATATTTGAAGATCATTTTATTGTTGAAATCATTGACCCTGAAACTCTGGAAATCCTTCCCCCCGGAGAAACAGGAGAGCTGGTTTTTACCAGCCTCACCAAAGAAGCATTTCCCATAATCCGATATCGTACCAAGGATATCACTTCTTTGAACCCCGAGCCATGTGCCTGTGGTCGTACCCACATACGAATGAACAAGCCCTCGGGTCGAACCGATGACATGCTCATCATCAGGGGAGTTAATGTTTTCCCATCCCAGATTGAAAGTGTTCTCATGGAGACCAAACAAATTCTGCCCCACTATCAATTGGTGGTGGATAGAAAAAATAACCTGGATACCCTCACGATAAAAGTTGAAATTGATGAAAAATTGTTCAGCGATGAGATCAAAAGTCTCCAGACAATGGAAAAGACTATTTCCAATGATATAAAAGAATATCTCGGGGTGTCGGCAAAGGTCAGGCTTGTGGAACCCAAAACCATCCAAAGAAGTCAGGGAAAAGCTGTCCGGGTCATTGATAATAGAAAACTATAAACTTATGAGGAATACCCATATGTTAGCGGAACAAATATCCATATTTATTGAAAACAAAGAGGGGCGGATCGCAGAAGTCACGGCAATCCTCAGGGATGCCAATGTGAATATCAGGGCCTTATCCCTCGCTGACACAACAGATTTCGGAGTATTGAGACTCATCGTCAATAACAATGAAAAAGCCGAACACGCATTAAAAAAAGAAGGATTTACCGTGGGAATAACCCCGGTACTTGCCGTTGAGGTCAGTGATGAACCGGGCGGGCTGAACAAAGTGTTGGACCCTTTATGGGAACAGGATGTCAATGTAGAATACATGTATGCCTTTGCCAATCCCCAATGCAAAAATGCCATCATGGTATTCAGGTTTGACGATCCCAAAAAGGCCTTAAAAATCCTTGCAGAAAAATCTATCAAGGTGATCTCTGCCCAGGAAATTTGTGACCTTTAAAAAATAGACAAAAATAAATTCACCATGAAGATCCATCTTCATGGTGAATTTAATACCGATGCCGGAATAAATCACTTCCAAAAAACATGTTGCGTTCTTTCTTTCCCGGGCTGCCTGTTTTATGTGTAAAAATATTCTTTTATAATAGCAGCAAGTTCTGTTTTAATCTTATTATCTTCTCTTGTGGCATAGTTTTCAAACAAAGAAAAAGCAATTTTTTCAAAGGCATCCACATAAGCCGGGTCAAAGTGGTTTCCCCTTCCGGCCCTGATAATATCCATGGTTTTTTCAAAGGAAAAGGGTTCTTTGTAGGGACGACAGGATGTCAAGGCATCAAAGACATCGGCAATTGAGAAGATCTTAGCAATTTTTGGTATCTGTTCCCCCTTTAATCCATTACAATAACCGCTCCCGTCATATTTTTCATGGTGGCATCCTACAATATCGATAGCTTCTTTTATCCACTCTGCCTTGGCAACAATATCCACCCCATAGGGTACATGTTTTTTCATCACCCTGAATTCATCCTCTGTGAGACGGCCGGGTTTTTGGAGAATATCATCTTCAATACCGATCTTGCCTACATCATGGAGAAAGGCACCTTTAATTAACCGTTGAATCATTTGTTTGGACAGCCCTAGGTTTTCAGCAAGCTTCACCGAGATGATGGTCACCCTGTAGTTATGTGAATCCGTGCCGGTATCCCTTTTGGCCACTGCACTTCCCAATACCTTAAGGATTTCAAGGTTGGCTTGAAAGAGTTTTGCCGACAAAGATGATACATGGTTAAGCAGGGTAACAACCATGGGATAGAGAAGACCAGTAGTTAAAATGACAATAAAAACGGCAGCACCGGCAACCTTGATTGCCTTTGACCTAACTTTTTTCAGGGTTTCGGGAGCCAGGGCAAAAAAGGTTTCACCGTAGGCAGCTGGCGCACCCAAATCATTTCCCAAAGAAGAAAAAATCTGCATATGGGGAATCCCTTTAATTTGGATCACACTGAATTTCATGGTCTTATAGGTATTAATTTTTTCATTTAACCGGCCTGTTTTATCCCGGACAAGCTCCATATGGTCATAGCCGTCATCTGTAACCAAGGTTACAAGTTCTCCTTTAAGGGTATAAATACCCATGGAAACAAATCCACCCAATTGATCAACTCTTCTTTCACCCATCATGGAGACAAGTTGCTGCCGGATAAGATCCCGGTTGAAATTACCCGGATGATTTAAAAGTGGCCTGATCTGGTTGTTAAAGTGTTTAAAACCGCTCTTTGCATTCAATAAAACACCCTGGCCAATTTTATTTTTCTCCATCTGCCAGACACCCATTCCCACAACAATGGCAAGAATAAGCCCCATGGAACAAATTCTAAAAAGCAGTTTTTTATGGATCATCCCGGGATCAACAAAGTTCATGAATGGTTCCTTTTCCCAAGGGCTTTCATAAATTTATCATGGGGCCACGACAATTGACCCCGGACTTTATTTTTTCTTTCCACCACCTGTATATAATTTAAAATATCGTATCCTGGTTTGTTATCGATAACAAGAGCAATTATTTTTTTGATCGCCATGGGGCATTTTCCATCTATTTTTTTATATTCTGTTAAGAAACATGTCGTAAGCCCCCACCCTAAATCGGAAATTGATCAATAATTTGGTAATATGTCAATCATGATATTTTCGAGTACTTACTTCGCGAATTAATATGAATCGATTATCAAAAAAAAAAGTGCTCTGGCTTTATTGTAGATTGTCGCGTTTTTATCCCAATAAAGTATCACGCTATTATACCTATGCCGGATAAAAATAGACCTATACACGACTTGCGCCTGGGTATGGGGAAAGATCAATCTTTGGAAGACAAACTTGATGAGGAATTTGAAAAATATTAATCCTGGTGATCTTTAATATATCAAATTCTTCGTCGCACAGATTTATTATTAAACAAGGGCAGTATCATCCATGGTCACTCTTCTTACAAGCTCCCGATAATCTGCAGAGGCAATGGAGCCGGGAGCAAATTCAAAAATTGATTTTCCAAAGGAAGGCGCCTCAGACAAACTTTCACTGTATCGGATGGGAGAGCACAAAGATTCCGGATATAATTTTTTGAGTTCAGAATACAGCATTTGCGGCCCTTTTATCCTGGTATCCAAAAAAGTGGGGACGATATACTTTAAACTAATTTCCTTTCGATACTTTTGTATTGACCCCAGGCTTTTCATAAATTCTGAAAGCCCGTGCAACGGCATAACTTCCAGGGCAACAGGTACCAAAACTTCCGTAGCATAGAACAAAACATTGACAATGAGCTGATCCCAGCCAGGAGAGGTATCTAAAAGAATAAAATCATACTGACAATCCACGGGTTTCAAGGCTTCGGCAAGGGTCCATTCAGCACCGAAACTTTTCCTGTCAATAATTCGTTTCACCCCGGCAAGAGATTTTCCACCGCTGAGAAGCCACAAGTTTTTTCTGGCCTGAACGACACACTCATCTATAGTCAACTCCTTGGTCAAAAGTTCTGTTAAACCTGCTCTTGGTTTCTTTCCAAGAATGTAGGAGGACTGCCCCTGGGTATCGGTATCCACCAACAACACCTTGTATCCTGCCAAGGCAAGCCCCGCCCCAAGATTAACACAGGTGGTTGTTTTTCCTACTCCACCTTTACTCAAGGTCACGCAAATTTTTCTGGATTTAAATCTATGGGTTTCTTTCTCATCGGGTAAGTTATCAAGAAGCTGATCCATCAATACCGGGAATTTATACTTGCAAGATCTACAGGTTGCAGAAACATTTTTCCCCGAATCTATATGTTTTTTAATCATGTCCAGATTAACTTTATGCTTTCTAACACACTTCGGACAGACAATAATCACCACTATTCCTCCTTTTTCAATTCCTCAAGAATAGCATCAACAACAATACTGGCAATACGTTTCATGGAGATACCGGGGCCAGCGCCAGAGGATATCTTTACATTAATCTTTGCTTTGCCTTCCCAAATTTCAACCGATACATTATCCTTTGAAACTTTCACGGACTCATCTGTCTGCCGAACAACTGCTTTCTTATATTTACCATCATCAGTACGATAAATAAGACAATCCAGTTCTCTGGTCTTATTTGCGAACTCTTCGTCATTATGACCAAGAATGCTGCCCATGATATCTTTTTTTTTTGTCATTTTTCTACTTTTTAAATCTTATTTACGTTTCGATCATTGTTTTCAAGAATACGGGTCTTCATCTTCAGAATAATTTCATCCAAGATTTGCCTTTGTTCCGTCTGAAGATCAATCCATTGGATCCCATATTGCAATAGTCCAGACCCAGAGGATGTGCGTCGAACAACCCTGCCGGCCAATCCACTGAGCCTGGATTTTCCCAATATCAATTCACAATCAGCCAGGATTTCACCGGATTCCAAATCGGACGGATCATCAGAACTGATACTTATTCCGCCTTGACTAATATCGGATACAAAATGTTTTTTTTCTTTGATAAGAACTTGAACGGATTCTTTATCAGAAATAGGAATTCGAAAATATTGACGAACCGGAACGGCTGATTCTTTTTCATCAGATATAAATTGAAACTCAATTGATTCGTTCTTCATCACCCACCTTCCCCCGATAAAATTATTTATACCGAAATTATGGGAAATAATACAAAAATCAATAATACATATATATCAACTATAGCCGACCCAGACAAGAAAAACCATTAAATTTTCATTAAATAAAAAAAGGCACAGAGCATAATAGCCCTGTGCCTCTAAAGTAAAACTTATCTAAATTGTGTGGTTTAGTGAGCAGCTACCACAGCAATAGTCCCTTTCAAAGCAGGGTGGGCATACAAAAGAATAAGAGATACAACAAGAGCATAAATACAAAGGGATTCGATCATGGCAAGACCGATCAGCATATTCACCTGGATTTTACCGGCGGCCTCAGGATTTCTTGAAATACCATTCATTGCGCCGGCCAGACCCAGCCCCTGACCAATACCACAACCAAATGCGGCAATACCAATTGCAAGACCTGCCGCCCATACACTACCAACTAAAAATTCCATGCTTTACTCCTTGTTACAATTAATTAATATAAATAACAACGGGGCTTCTTCCAAGTTCCCGTAAAACAACCTAAATTAATGAGATTCCTCTATTGCACCTGCAATGTACATGGTTGACAAAAGAAAAAACACAAAAGCCTGAACCAGACAGACAAAGGCTCCCAGAGCCATAACAGGAAGGGGGGCCAAAAACATACCGCCCAGACCTAAAAGAATTCCGACAACCAGTTCATGTCCCGCCATGTTTCCAAAAAGACGAAAGGTAAGAGAAAGAACCCTGGCAGTATGCCCGATAAGTTCAATGGGAAGGAACAATGGGATCATTGCGGGTACAGGTCCCAGAAAATGTTTGATATATTTGATACCATGCCGTTGAACACCAACCACATGGCTCCATAACACAGCAATAATTGCCAATCCAAGGGTGGTATTGATATTGGCTGTGGGCGGGAAAAACCCAGGAACCAATCCCATAAGATTGCCCAGAAGGACAAACAAAAAGATGGTTAAAACGAGGGGATAAGACTTTCTACCTTCATCACCTGTGACAGTTACCATAAACTCTTCAAGACCGGAAATCACCACCTCAAATACGTTCTGGGCAGTACCAGGGACCAGAGAAACGCTCTTACCGGCAATCCAGCCAAAAAATATTAATATAATCATAGCCAGCCACATATAGGTAACCTGCGAATGTGCTGCGGCCCACTCTCCCATCCCCAGCATTTCAAACAATGATGTCAGTAACAAATATGGATGTTCCACCTTATACCGCCTCCTTGAAAAATAATCTAGTTAACTCAAGCATAGTTGCCAGAAACATGCTTGCAACAACCACCGAAAGACCCACTAAAAGCCCCAACGGATGAACAATATGATTTGATATAAGCAAAAAAATAAGCACCCCGCTTATCACAAACCGGATATAGTATTTCACCAGGATATTCCCCACAAAGGAACCTCCCTTTACAGCGACCACCTCGGGACAAAAATTATCAAGAATAGTTTTCTTCAAAAGTTGAAAATTTACGGACACGATCAACCCGCCCAACAAAACCCCTAGGGAAACGTCGGTAGGAGTTGTCATCCATGCCAACAGGCTGGTCACCATAAACAACAACCAATTGGTTTTAGTGACAAAAACAACAATTTTTTGAAGATCATGCATTAATACTTCCGTCCTTTTTTTCCCGCCCTGACGATATTACTAAAGCCTGCAGCAATACCTAAGGCTAACCCCACAAACAACAAAACAGGTTCCGTATCAAACTTTTTATCCAGCCAGATTCCAATTCCAAGACCAATAAAAATGGAAAGCGCAACCGACATACCAAGACTGGCAAAATATCCCAACTCTCTTATGGTTTTCCCCGTTTCTTTTTTCATTCCCTGCCTCTCCCTGATTCACCTCTACTAGGATCGGTCTTTGACTTTACTCAAGATCAATTTATCTTGAGAGCAAGTATCATATGCCCCCCGGCAAGTCAATGTGAAAAAAGCATTAAATAATATCCAAAAAACCGGTGCTGCTCTCTTGGGTGACTTCACCAATAATTCGAGCATTTATTCCTTTTTTTTCCATTTGCTTAACACAAAGAACCGCTTCTTCTTTTTTCAAACTTATCATGAGCCCCCCCGATGTCTGGGGATCAAACATCAGATCAACCAAGGCCCGGTCCATGGAAGGGCAGATCCCTGTTAAATCTTTAAAAAATGTCCTGTTTTTATGGGCACCTGCCGGAACCAGCCCCATATTGGCAAAAAAGAGAACATTTTCCAGCAAGGGCACCTTTTGAGAATATAGACTCAAGTGCTTTTTTGCCCCCTTGGCCATTTCTATCAAGTGACCTGCCAGTCCAAACCCTGTCACATCTGTACAGGCATGAACATTAAAATCCTTCATCACTTCAGCTGCCCCCCGATTTAGCATGGACATAACGGCAACCGCTTCCTTGATCTGACTTTTTTTTGCAAGCTTTGCCTTGATAGCCGTTGACATAATTCCGGTTCCGATAGGTTTAGTCAGAATAATGGCATCTCCCACCATGGCATTGGAATTGGTCAACACCTTGTCTGGATGCACAATCCCGGTGACGGAAAGTCCATATTTAAATTGAGGATCGTCCACGGAATGCCCACCCACAAGGATGGCCCCAGCCTCATTAATTTTATCCTGCCCCCCCTTTAATGTCAGGGCAAGAATTTTTTCCTCCAGATCATGACTGGGAAAACAAACAATATTCATCACCGTAACGGGCGTTCCACCCATGGCATAGACATCACTTAAGGAATTAGCCGCGGCTATCTGACCGAACTCATAGGGGTCATCTGTGACCGGCGTCAAAAAATCCAATGTCTGAATCAAGGCAGTCTGGGAGTTGAGTCGAAACACCCCTGCATCATCAGGAACAGTAAGGCCCACAATCAAATCCGGATGGGATTTAATATCAAGCCCCGATACAATTCGATCCAGTGCCCCTGGATCCAATTTAGCTGCTCACCCCGATGCCGTTACTTTCTGGGTTAAAAAAATCTTCTCAGTTTTTTCCATTCTCATACTCTTAAATTTAAAATTAGTTATGATTCCAATTAATCATTTGCACCCTGACTTTGCAGTGAAATAACACAGGCAAACCTGCCGGTTCTATTTTCCCTGCGATAGGAATAAAATTTATCCCAATTACATTGGGTGCAAATATTTTTTATCTCAATATTCTCTTTTTTCATCCCTTTTTCCACCATTTGGTCACAAGACATTTGCCAAAAATCAAAATAGGACTTACCCGATATTTTATAAGCCCAAAAGGCTTTGGGTATTTCATCCATATAGTTAATAAACTCAGCACAACAAGGCCCAAGAGAAGGAGAAATACCTGCCAGGATATGCTCAGGCCTACACTCAAATTGACTTGTCATCACATCAATACAATTACCGATTATATTCTGGATACTGCCCCGCCATCCGGAATGAACATTGGCAATAACTTTTGTTACGGGGTCAAACAAGAGAACCCCCTGGCAATCTGCCACCTGGATAATAAGCGAGATTCCTCGCATATCCGTCACCACACCATCGGCAATAACAAGCTCTTGTTTGTTTTCATTTTTCAAGACATGGATATCTGTCCCATGGACCTGGTTAAGAAAAACAGCTTTTCGGGTACCCATTTTTGTTAATATTCGAGCTCTGTTTTCCTCCACGGACAACGGGTTATCCCCTGAATTCAATCCAACATTCAAAGAATCAAAGGGAAGAGAACTAACGCCCCCCGACCTTGAAAATACACCATGGATCAGATCAGGATATCCCTGGAATAAATTAAATTCAAAAACCTTAATTTCAGGTTTTCCCATGGTAGAGTCTGCCAATGCGTTCAATGATTTTTGTAGTGGAAATTTCAGGTTCCAAAACAATTCGCTCAACTTTGCCCCCGTTTTCCTTGACAAAAGCGGCTCCTACTATTTGCTCTTCGGGCCAGTCCGCTCCTTTAACAAGAATATCCGGGCAAACTATTTCGATCAATTGCCCAGGATCAGGATCATCAAACAAAACCACATGATCCACAGATTCAAGAGCAGCCATAACACAAGCCCTGTGCGCCTCACCGATAACCGGACGCTTGTCCCCTTTAATCTTTTTTACCGAAATATCAGAGTTAAGTCCCAACACAAGGATATCTCCAAGGGCAGCCGCCATGGCCAGATAAGATACGTGACCTGCATGGAGGATATCAAAACACCCGTTGGTAAATACAATACGTTTATGGGAAGACTTATAGTCATCAGACAACACCCTGATTTCATCAAAACCAACTATTTTTTTCTTATCCATTTTATTATCCGGTTTATTATTTGGTTTGTTTTGGAGTCCACACCCCTCCTCTTTCAGCACACCTGATCTAAAAATTTCATCCACCATATAGACTCCTCTTTTTCCCGTCAATCCTTTTTATCCAGCCTTCCATCGATAACCCCAAAGGATACGGCTTCCTACAATCATTTTATCCAGGCAGTTTTTAGTTTTGAATCTGTAATAGATTTTGATTTTTAAAAAAAACAAGGACCAGGCGAGAAATTGGCAGGATTCAACAAGTACCGATTATAAATCGGTTTATTTATACCGATATCACCATAAAAAACAAATTTAAAGTTCATCTTTTTCCCAGGTATCCAATATGGCTTTCATAACTTCTTCCAATTTTGCAAACAAATTTAAAAATTGGGGGATATCGTTTTGAACTGCATCCAGATCCCCTGCTTTAACTGCTTTTTCTACCTTAAAAGCGAGTTTTTCCAGAGATTTCGCTCCCACATTAGCAGCTACTCCCTTAATGGTGTGGGCCTGACGTTCAACTTCTTCTATCTTACTTACGCCAAAATGATCTTGAAGGGCGTTAATCTGTCTTGGCATGTCCAGAAGGAATGCCTCAAGAATAGTCCTGGCAAGCTTTGTGTCCCCCGTCAAATTTTCTAGAATAACTTCTGGATCAAATATATCTAAAGAATTATCCGCAACAACTTCTTTTTTTGCCCCGACCTTTTCCTCCTGATTTTCCAGATTCACCCCCGGCACATCTTCGACAAATTTGAGCCATTTCTCCAATTCCTCAACCAGCGCCAAGGGATTTACCGGCTTGGAAACATAACCATTCATACCTGCTTCCAAGCATTTTTCCCGGTCACCAGCCATGGCATTGGCAGTCATGGCAATAACAGGAATATCATGATTTTGAACCAAAGATTCCGGATTGCGGATTTGTCGGGTAGCCTCATAACCATCCATCTCCGGCATCTGACAGTCCATGAGTACGAGATCATAGGGAATAGTTGACAAAGCATTAAGCGCTTCCCTGCCATCGGCCACGGCGTCGGTTCGTAAACCCAGCTTCTTTAACATACCCAAAGCCACCTGCTGATTAATGATATTATCCTCCACCAACAAAATACGTAGTTTATTACCATCAAAAAAGTTTAAGGTCTCGCGAACCTTGGGGGGAGAAACCATGGGATGGGGAACCATCTCTTCTTTTTTCATATGGGCCAGGGTCAAAATATTCTGAAGTTCCTTGTATCGTATGGGTTTAGTTAGATAACCAATAAAACCTAAATCGGTAAAACGCACAGCATCATCGCCCCGGACACGCAAAGAAGTCAGCAGCACCATGTGAACTTCCACCAGGCGGGGGTCCTGATGAATGACCCGCCCCAGAGTTTCTCCATCCATACCCGGCATCTGCATATCAATGACAGCAACCATGAAAGGATCATTTTCTTCCAGGGCCTTGAAAAGGAGTTCAAGAGCCATCGGTCCATCACAACTTTCAGATACACGCATATTCCAGGACATCATTCGAATATTCAAAATTTCCCGGTTTGTAGCATTATTATCCACAATCAATGCCCGCACACCGGACAGGATCGATGCCGAAAGAGACCGGGTAATCATTCCCTGGACCAGTTTCCCCAATTTTACGGTGAACCAAAGGTCAGTGCCCTTACCCTGGATACTCTCCACTCCAATTTGTCCTCCCATCATCTCGACCAATTGCTTAGATATGGCCAGTCCCAATCCGGTACCACCAAACTGCCTCGTCGTCGAAGCATCCACCTGGGTAAACTTAGCAAACAACAGATCAACCTTATCATCGGGAATTCCAATACCCGTATCCCGGACCAAAAAACGTAACATAACACTGTCATCAACATCTGATACCATTGAAACATGAACAGCCACTTCTCCGGCATGGGTAAACTTAATGGCATTACCCATCAAGTTGGTCAAAACCTGTCGTAAACGTCCAGGATCACCCTTCAGCATCACCGGAACTTCAGGAGATATGCCGCAGACAAATTCCAGGCCTTTTCCATGGGCCTGGACCGCCAAGGCATCACTAAAATCCTCCATCATAGTCTCCAGATCAAAATCCAATACCTCCAATTCCAATTTCCCGGCTTCAATCTTGGAAAAATCAAGAATATCGTTTATCAGGCCAAGGAGGGACTCTCCGCTTACACGCACCGTTTCTGCGTAATGTTTCTGATCATCTGTCAATTTTGTGTCCAGTAAAAGCCCTATCATACCAACAACACCATTCATAGGTGTACGAATTTCATGACTCATATTAGCCAAAAACTCGCTTTTGGTTTGATTGGCTATTTCGGCTTTTTCCTTTGCCTGGATCAATTGCCTATTGATGGCCTCCAAATCAAAAGTACGTTCTTTTACCCGTTGTTCAAGTTTATCATGGGCATCCTGCAAGGCTGTTAATAAACCTTCCTTTTCATTAATAGATTTACTGATGGAATGAATCATCTTATTAAGAATTTTACCAAGGGCCTTTGTCTCTTTTGTGCCTGTAAGAGGCATAGTTATTGAAGAGATACCACTTTTTTCAATACCCTCGGCTGAAAACATCAATCGCCTTAAAGGATTTGTCAGGGTTTTAGAAAAAAGAATTGATAAAAATATGGACAATCCAAGAAAAAAGATGGACAGATAAAAAATTTTTTCTACAAGAACTCTGGAAACACTCTCAATTTCATCCACATATACAGAACTTGCGATATACCAATCCAAAGGAGCAAAATATTCAATATAAGCTCTTTTTAAAAATTTGTATTCCCCCTTGTGGGTCAATGGTTTATCCCAGACATACTCAAAGGCTTTTTCAGGTGTATTGGAAGCTACCATCAACTCTTTTAAAAGGGGAGCACCCGTGGAAGGATTTTTTAATATACTGCCATCGGTCCCGGCAAGGACAGGATGTACCAGAAGCTGTTGCTGACCATTAAAAATATACATATAACCGCTTTTGGCCAGACGCACCTTTGAAAATGAATACTGCAACTCTCGAACAATAGCCCTGCGCCTTTTTCTGGAATCAAATTCAATGTCATCAATATATGCACCCGTTCCCACAACCCAATTCCAAGGTTTAAACAACGCCACATAGGAAATCTTTGGCTGCTCCGGCGTAAACCCATCTTTGGTGGGTTTGGGCCACAGATAGTCCACATAGCCGGATCCATTTTCAAGACAGGCATCCACAAAAGCCTGGAAAAGATTTTGTTTAATTCCAAGGGCGCAATTAAATTTGGGATCATCGAGTATTGTATTGTCAAGACTGGGAATAGTTGCATGCATTATCATTTTAGGTATGGGCCTGCCCATGTCGTTAATCCATAGATAACCCACCCCCTGATCATATTTCATATTTTTAACAATGGCGATCGCTCTTTGTTTTGCCTGGGCGTAGGTCCCCTCCCCCTGGTGATAATTTTTATAAATTTCGTCCAGGGTAGTGATGGCAACAGTAACAATATGTTTCAGGTCACTTTTTCTCATTTCAAGGGCAGTTTTTTCATGAAAAATCAAGCTTTGATATTGATTTTCAACATTCAACACAACTGCATTCAACATATTTCTGGCATTTTCGTCCTGAAGTTCTGAGAATGTTTTCATAGTTTCTTTCTGAACAAAATAAATAATGCCGGTAACCGTTACGATTACAATGGAAACAACAATTAACAATATTCTTGATCTTAATGATTGAAACATTGGCTCTCCTTTGAACGAAGAATAATCTTCCTTAAGAACCCGATATTAAAATATCTACTCCTGCTTCTTGTTGCCTTCCCTACCCGTTGTTGATATTTCTATATAATAACCCGTAAAGCCTAATGATATCAACACAAGAATCTCTTGTCCACAATAACTTCCTATCTGAATACTATTATCTAAATTACTATTACCAGGTTAATGGTATCCAAACATTTTAGGCAAAAAAAGTACGATACCCGGGCAATAGGTCAAAAAGAAAAGCACTCCTATCTGGATAGCCAAAAAGGGCATGACCGACCGCGATACAAATATAATATCCCGTTTAGCTAAAGCACCGGTGATAAAAAGGCTGACCCCCATGGGTGGAGTACAATAGCCGATGGCCAGATTTACGGTCATGATCAGACCAAAGTGCATGGGATCAACATTAAAGGGTCCAAGGAGGGGCAAAAAAACAGGACCTAGGATCAATGTAGCTGAAATAATATCCATGAACATACCGATAATCAACAACAAAATATTCATGGCCAGCAAAAAGACAATGGGTGAACTGATATTGCCCACCACCACCTCGGCCACACGATTGGGGATATTTTCAAAGGTAAGATAACGGCCGAAACAAGTGGCGGCAGCCACAATAAGCAACAAGGTGGCAGAGGTGACAGCCGAATTGACAGTCACGTCCTTGATATCCATAAAATTCATGGATTTATAGATAAAACACTCAACAAAAAATGCATACACACTTGCTACAACAGCTGCTTCATTGGCAGTAAATATTCCTGAAAAAATACCACCAAAGATAATCACAATAAGCATAACCGCCCAGAAGCCTTCTTTCAGGATATAAAACAATTGACGAAAATCCGGGGCAGGAAACCGTTTTATATCCTCTCTTTTCCTATATAGTAAAAAAGAATAAATGCATACACAAAAAACAATCAAAAACCCGGGTATAAATCCGGTAATAAATAATCCTTCCAAGGATTCATTGCTGATCATGGAATAAAAAATCATGCTGATACTCGGGGGAATGATTACACCAAGATTTGGGGATGTGGTCATCAGCCCCAGGGTATAATCTTCATCATATCCGTTCTTAATCAAGGCCGGGATCATGAAACCACCCAGAGCCACCACCGTGGCAACAGTGGATCCCGAGATAGCCCCAAAGAGACCACAACCTATAACACCGGCCATGCCAAGACCGCCGGGCAACCAACTGACAAGGGCGTTGGCCATATTAATCAATTTTTCCACCGTTTTTCCCTTACCCATGATATTCCCGCAAAGAATAAAAAAGAGCACCACCACAAGGGAAAATTTATCAAGGCTTCGAAAAAGAGTCTGGGCCAAAAGTGCCAAAGGCATATCTAAAAAAAAATAAAAACCGATGCTCGCAGTAAAAAAAAGACAGAGGAAAACCGGCAAATAACTACCCATAAACCCCAAAAGGACAACTAGAATAATCAAATCACTTATCTGCATGGACAGCTAACCCCTTTATTGCCTGGATTTAAAATCTTGAATCATCACCTGAACCGTTCGGATACCCACCATCACACCCATGACGGGCATGATGGCATAGATGATCACAAGCGGTATCTGCATGATAATGGTTTTTTGGTGGGTAAGGTATTGCAGATGGGTCATTTGATACCCGTAATATATCATCATCCAGGCAAAAATTAACATAAGAATACTGGTATAGAAGGTCAACCATGATTTAAGCCTTGGAAAAATCTGGACAACAGCATCAATACGAATCATCGCCCCTTGCTTAACCGCGACACTGGCACCCACAAAAGTCGAGTAAATGATCACAATACGAACCAGTTCCTCACTCCAGGCAAGGGTGTAATTAAACCCATAACGCAATACAACATTTGCAAAAAGAGAAATCAATGCCGTTATTACGATGATAAAAAGCGTCCACTCTTCTATCAGGGTCAATATCCCGTCAACTTTTTTAAACATTTTCCCAAACATAAACCAAGCCCTGGATAAATTTTAGCAATTATTTCAAAAAAGTCTGAACTTCTTTCAAAAAATTATCCGGTTTATAAATATCTCCTGGATAATTCCGGTTAATCTCAGAGGCATACTTTTCATATGTTCCCAGGCTCTGCTGACCCAGGGTTGCCATATCAGCATTGGAAAGCTGAAAAAATTCAACCCCGGCAGCTTTTGCCTTTGCAATATTGATGTTCTCCTCGGCCAAAGATTTTAACCTGCTCGCAGCACAGACATCGTGAACACTGGCAATAAAAGCAGTCTTTAAATCAAGGGGAAGACTGTCCAACCAGGCCTTATTAAAAATCCAAATAAAAAGACCCTGGGCATAATTAATCTGGGTAAAATATTTGGCTACTTCAAATTTTTTGGTCACATTACATACGGTAAGGGTATGGTCAAGACCTGTGATAACACCCTGCTTTAAAGCAACCGGCACATCCGGCCACGGCATGGAAACAGGATTAAATCCCCAATTTCTATAGCTGAGCTGATTCACCGCGGCTTCCGCAATTCTAAATTTGATTTTTTTGGCATCTTCAATGTTTTTCACCGGCACGGTTGTAGCCCAGCCATAATTGCCATAACCGGTAATATCCAAGCCTGTAATCCCCTGGTGATCCATCGCCATAAGAAAATGATCAAACAACCTTTTATTATTAATAAACTTTTCCAGTTTATCAAAAGAGTTTACAAGAAAAGGAAGATTAACAATACCAAATCTTGGCCCAAGGTTTGTAGATGCCACCGAAGACACCCCCATTCCTTGAACCGCGCCCATCTGAACCATATTGAGGACTTCTACCTCACCACCCAACATGGAATAGGGTTTAAAATCCACATAAATCTCACCATTTGTTCTTTTCCATACTTCATCACGAATTTCAAAGCCGGCAAGGGTTCCCACAAGTCCAGGAGTGGAGACATTGGAAACTATACATCTGTACTTGGCGCCCTTGGGATCAAAATCAGGTTTCCACTTATCAAGGGGGGGAGTTTTTCCTGGGAAAACAGGAGAAGTGAAGATAAAAGAGCTCACTAGTAAAACAAGTAATAATATCCGAATTTTCATACTAAAGTTCCTTTCCTTTAAAAAGTTCTTCTCATTCTAATGCCGGATAAAATGCTCTGGCACTGGTTTCAACTTTTGAAATTCAATAAAACCCTAGTACATCGAAGTATCAGCAATCCAAGCCCCGGTCAACTCATTCTATCAATTTAAATTTCAAATACACCAATAACACGATATTATAATGACAATTTAAATCAATGATTTAAAGGCCTCTTTTCGTCCGGTGAACCTCTCCCGCAACAAAGGTTTCATCAATTTTCCAGTAGGATTACGCGGGACCTTATCAAAAATAATTTTGCGGGGAATCTTGTATAAGGAAAGCCTTGTTTTAGCGAATTCAAGAATTTGCTCTTCACTCAATTGCCTGCCCTCTTTTACTTGAACAACGGCTAACACAATTTCCACCAACCGATCATCGGGATATCCAATACAGGCAACATCATCAAGATCTGGATGATCCATAAGAGCGTCTTCAATTTCCACGGGAAAGATATTTTCCCCCCCACTGGTAATCATATCTTTCATTCGATCCACAATATAAAAATACCCGTCTTTATCCTTTTTTAGTAAATCACCTGTATAAAGCCAATTATCTTTTAGAGCTTCCATTGTTTTTTCAGGATTGGAGTAATATTCTTTCATCATCCGCGGAGTTTTAAATATCAATTCACCCACCTGGTCATAGGGTAATTCATTTCCCAGGGGGTCTACAACCTTTGCCTCAACACCGAATGTTGGTTTACCTATGGCCCCCGGGCGACCAAGAACATCTTCCGGATACAAATTAAAGGTACCACCACCACCACCTTCGGTGATTCCATAAATATTTGATACACCACAGGGTAAGTTTTCAACCAAAAGCTTCATAACATCAAAAGGAACCGGTTGGGCACCGATTTCCATCCGTTTCCAAGAGGATAGATCAAAGTTTTTAAGATCAAGTTCCCCGGTTTCAATGGCGTTTAAAATCGCAACACCGATGGGAACCACAAAAAGAGTATCTGTACACCCTTCCGCAGCGATTGCTTCAATTATCCATTTTGGATCTCTGAACTTTCTAATAATGGTGCCACAAGCGCCTGTGGCATAAAAAGGTGCCCATAAAAACATGGTACCTGAATGATACAAAGGAAGAAAAATAAGATAATTATCATCTTTTTGAACAAAATAGGTCATGCCGTTGCCAAGGGCCGTACTGTTCAAAGAAAAATGAGTATGCATAACGGGTTTAGGTTTTCCCGTTGTACCCGAGGTAAACATCATGGCAAGACCGTGATCCCTATCCACATCGACCAGGGCATCCGAAGAATCGGAATAATCGCAAACTACTTGAAAATCGATATGGTCATCGGGCACATCTTCCCCGATACAAATATAGTGCTCAATCATGGGAAGCTCTTCTTGAACAGGTTGAACCACATCCAAAAATTGTGTATCTAAAATAAACGCAGATGGTTGACAAACCCCAGCTGCATAAATAATATCCGAACTTTCAAACCTGAAATTCAACGGCACGACCACAGCTCCTAAACGAATAATGGCATAATAAGTTACCATCCATTCAAGGGAATTATTCTGGAGGTGCATGACAAAATCCCCATGTTTGATCTTTAATTGCTTTGCCAGATAATTGGCAGTTCGATTGATCTTGTCATTAAATTCCTTCCAGGTAAAATAGCGCCGCGTCCCGGAGGCCGGAGTCCTTTCAATTAGACAAACCTTATCGGGAATATGTCTTGCGTGGATTGAAGCATAACTAGAATAGTTCAACAACCTTCTCCTTATTAATTAGTGGCTGCCCGAAAACCCGGGCTTGGATGAAAGCTTGCCCATATGCAAGGCGCAAGAAAGTTTGAAACCGGAGTGTACTATAGTACATGAGGCCCGATTCTATAATTTAGCAAACTTTTGCAGCAACGCGGCAGATGGGTGAGTTTTCGTTCAAGCATTAATTGTTTTACAAAGGTCCCATACTAACCACCCGATATCTAAAAGTTTACCTTATCAAGCCCCTTGAGGCCAAGGATCACTCTTGCTTCATCCGATGTAGCAGGCACAAGGCTCATCTGTTTTGCTACGTTTTTGATCATGGTTACCTGATCGGCACTGGCCTTTGCCATGATCCCCTTACCGGCATAGATTGAGTCCTCAAGCCCCACCCGGACATTTTGTGCTCCCATGGCAAGGGCAGTGGAAGTTATGGGAATCTGGAACTTCCCACCGGCCGCCACAGACCAGGTAAAATTTTCCTCCCCCAGAACTTCCCTGGCTTCATCATGGATGAGTACCAAATGTTTAACAGAGGGTTTCATCCAACCCACCATGGGACCGAAAACAAATTGAAGATGGACCGGTGTTTTTACCAGATTTTCCTCCATCAACCACTTCACATAAGAAACATGCCCCAACTCATACATTTCAAATTCCGGTTTGGTATCAATCTCAAGAAATGTTTTAGCATAAATAAGGTCATCGTTAAAGGTGGGCCGAAAAGTCACGTTTTTACATAGATCCAGATACTCTTTTTCCCAACCATACTTATAGTCTTTAAACCGGCCGGCAATTTGAAAAATACCAAAATTAAAGGGGGCGGGATCAAAGGAACACATTTCCGGTTCCAATTTTTTAATGGGGATAAGTTTTTCTTTTGTAGTCTGGTTCATCCCCCCCCCCGTGGTGGGCAAAAGGACCATGTTACACCGTTTCTTAATTTTAGTATGAACCTCCATAAACAGATCCGGATCAGATACAGGCATGCCCGTTTCTGGATTACGCACGTGAATATGGGCGATGGCGGCTCCAGCCTCCCACGCACGTACCGCATCTTCGACTATTTCATCCGGGGTTATGGGAAGATAATCACTCATGGTCGGAATATGAACTGAACCTGTAACAGCCGCGGTAATAATAATTTTATTATCCATATCGATATTCTCCTCATAAAAAAACTCATTTATAGAAAAGACTGAACTTGACCAAAGATTTTCTATACCCTGTATTCTTCTTCCAGATCAAGCATAAACACTCTCTTTTCCTTGATATTATCAATGACAAAAGAAGATTGAATAATCTGGATACCTTCTATCCTGGTAAGTTTTTCATTCATAAACCCACCATAGGTCTTGATATCTTTGGCGATAACCTTGAGTACAAAATCATTAGCGCCAGCAATCTGGTAACATTCCACCACTTCATCGATCTCAAGAAATCGCTCTTTGATGCAGGCCACCGAAGACAGATTGCTCAAACTCAAGGAGATACTGACGATGGCCATAATGGAAAACCCAAGTTTTTCCGGGTTCACCACAGCCGTAAAATGGGAAATAACCCCCGCAAATTCCAGTCTTTTCACCCGTTCCAATGTGGCAGGGGCGGATATTCCGACTATTTTAGACAATTTAGAATTTGTTATTTTCCCATTTTCCTGAAGGGTATTTAAAATCTTTTTATCGATTTTATCCAGAACCATTTATCCCTCTTTCCTGTTTTAAATTAAATCTACCGATTTATATAAAAAAACCAATCAACTTATCGGATTCTTTCATATTTTGTTGTAGGCAAGCCTATGAAATTCCTTGGCGGCCCATGGCCGTTATTGCAGTAATAAATGGCTATATTTTTCTTCAATCAATGGCAATAGTTCTTTTAAGGTCCCATCTATTTTATCCACCAGCCCATCAATTTCAGATTCAGTCATCACCGTTGATAAAATAAACAAGCCCCTTGGGATGGTAAACACCCCTTTGGTCAATAATGATAGATGCATAAGCCTATGAAGATCTTCAATGGATTCTTGCACTTGTTCTGGTGTGGTAATGGGCTGGTTGACAAAATGCAGATTAAGCAAAGAACCAATTTGAGTGGACTGGATATTCAATCCATTTTTCCCAAAGCTTTTCAAAAGGGCTGCCTGAAACCTATCACCCAACCTGTTTATGGAAAGAACTGCAGTTTTATCAAACTTGGATAAAGCAGCAAAACCCGCCTGCATGACGGTTTCATACCCATTAAATGTACCAGAATGATATAAAGGAGTACCTGTATGCTCATGGCAAAAAATATTCATATACTCTTCTTTCCCGCCAAAGACTCCGATGGGAAGACCTCCGCCAACCACTTTGCCGACACAGGTAAGATCCGGCACCACACCAAAAAGGTTCTGACATCCGCCGGTATCCACCCGGAAAGAAAAAATCTCATCAAATATCAACAACACCTTATGGGCTGAAGTAACCTGTCTTACCCGTTGAAGAAAGCCGGGATTCGGCAATACCACCCCCCCTGCACCCAAAAAAGGTTCCATGATAACAGCGGCAAGCTGACCGGCATTTTCCCGAACAACTTTTTCAAGGGCAGCACCATCATTAAAGGGTACTTCCAGCATATCCTGGGTCATGCCGGCGGGAATACCGGCCGTGATTACATTCTTTTTAGTGGAAGCCGCCACACAATCATGGGTGCCGTGAAATCCCCCGGTCATCTTCAAAATCTTGTCCCGACCAGTAAATGCCCTGGCCGTTCGCAGGGCATACATGGTGGCTTCCGTTCCAGAATTTACAAACCGAAGCTTATCAAAACCCGGTATTCGTTCACAGAGCAGCTTTGCCAGATGATACTGCCCATCGGTGGGGGTTGAATACTGCGACCCCCTTTCAATGCCGTCCTGAACCGCCTTTACCACATCGGAATCTGCATGCCCATGAATGAGAGCCCCATAGGCATTGGTCACATCCAAAAGGAGATGCCCTTCATGGGTATAGACATAGGCCCCCTTTCCATAATCGATATGGAGGGGATAGGGCTTAAAATAACTTAAACTTCGAGTGGCCCCCCCGGGAATATAATTAATCAATCTCTCATGATGCACCTTGGAAATGGGAAATTTTTCCCCATAGGCGTCAATAATTTTTTTTTCAATCTGATTAAATAGCTGACTTGGCATTTTTTCTCCCCCTTTTTTTTATTCCCTCCCATGAACAATCAAAAGTTCTCCAACAGCTTCTTCAACCTTTTTCACAAATTCCCCGGACTCGATCCCGACCTTGAGTTCTTCCATATGATCGATATAAACCATATCATAATCAAGATAGGGAATGATTTTTCGAACTGCCCTGTGCATAATTTTTCCAGCTGTGCTTAACTTTTCCACCCCACGCAGATCTGCAGCCTGGGCAGCACACATCAATTCAAAAGAAAGTATATGATTGGTATTTTCCACAATTTTCCTGGCTTTTCGCCCTGCAATGAGGCCAAAACTGACAATATCCTGAAAATCCGCCGTGGAGGTGATGGACTGAATGGATGCAGGAACTGCCAGGGTACGATTCTCTGCGACAAGGGAGGTGGTCATGAACTGTCCACCCATGAGCCCCATACGAACACCGGTATCTTCCTTACACAAAAAAGGAGGCAGGCCTGTACTATGGGCGGAATCCATGAACCTATCAATACGCCGGTCACTGACCACCCCCAGATTCACCATGGAAATTGCAAGACAGTCCATGGCAAAGGATATGGGCTGGCCATGGAAATGACCGTTATGGATAAAGGTATTAAATTCAGTGAAAATTAATGGATTATCATTGCTGGAGTTAAGTTCCCTGAGCAGAACCTGGCGGGCCTGGTTCACGGCTTCTTTTGTGGGCCCCACAAATTGCGGAGTACACCGGATGGAATAGGCATCTTCCAGGGGTATGTCGGCCACAGTAATTCCTTCGTGTCTTTTAAGCACTGTCTGAAGTTTCCGGGAAAGTTCATGCTCGTCAATGACCAACTTGGAATCCCCCAAAAGTCTGGTCAGATTCATGGCGGTTGCATATTGACCCGGATGATATTTTTGTTCGTGAACCCTAAGATCAAAGGGATTGATCCGCCCCATCAATGTTTCAATGGTAAAGGCCGCTATAATATCAGAATTTTTCAATGTGTTGGTTGCTTCATCAATCACGGTACAACCAAGTCCTACCATGGCCGAGGTGCCGTTGACCAGAGAAAGTCCCTCCTTGGCATGGAGATGCATAAGCTCAATCCCGGCCATTTCCATGGCTTTTTTCCCCGGCATAACCTCACCGTTGACCCTTGCCTTCCATTCTCCGAAAGCGACACTGGCGATACACCCCAGAGGCCCCAAATCTCCGCTGGTACCCAGGGACCCTTTTCTGGGTACCAAAGGAAAGACATGTTTATTAATCATGTCCAGGTAAATCCTAAGATTTTTTTCCTTAATCCCCGAATAACCGCGACAAAGGGAATTAGCCCGGGCGATCATAAATTTTCTGACAAGGGTGTCTTCAAAGGGTTTACCCACCTGGGTGGTAATACTCCTGACCAGGTTTAGCTGAAACTCATCTTCTCGTTCTTTTGGAAGCAAATGATCCACAAGCCCGCCGCAACTTGTATTCACACCATAGATACACCGCTCTTCATCGGCCCATCCCTCCACCAACTTTCGACAATCTCTGATTTTTGGCCAGTTTTTTTCATCTATTTCAACCCTTAGGGACAGATCATTCCCGGCTTTCATAAACTCTTCAATAGTCAACGAATACCCATCAAGCACAAGCGTATTTTTTACTATAGGCATGGTTCCCTCCCATTAATAGAATTAAATGTCGTTATAATAAATTAAGAAATTTATTATAACGACTCAGAAAAGAAATACGGACCAAATAAGAACCAGAATTTAAATTGTACATTTTTCTTAAAGAGATCAAATCTCTCTTTTTTTGTCAAGTAGTAATTACAATATTATAAGGAAGAATCTAAATTTCATTGAATTATCGAAATAAAACACGACTTTCTTATTTATATTTTAAATATTTTAGTGATTTTAACCTTATAAACCCAATTACCACCTGACAGGCATCACCCAGAAATAATTTTGTATTATTATTGTAAAATAAAAAAGGTTCAATTTACGAATACCATCCATTCCGGTAGTTTTCATTTTTTTAAAAAAACAGACACCTGGAGATTATTTTGAGACCAACCCTTTTAAACAATCCACTTTTAAGATTTATCCTTTATGGATTTGCCAATATATCTCTTTTCCTTCTAGGGTGGAAAATCCAAGGAAAGATACCGAAAATTAAAAAATTCATCCTGGTTGCGGCTCCCCATTCCAGTAATTGGGATTTTATCTTTTTTCTATTAATCATATTTAAATTTCAGATACCGGTTCACTGGATGGGTAAAGACTCCATGTTCATCTGGCCCTTCAAAAGACTTTTAAAATACCTCGGCGGTATTCCCATTAACCGCGCCCAAAAAGGCAACAACGTAGCAGTCATGGTGGAGGCTATTAATCAGGCAGACCGCTTAATTATAACCATTGCCCCCTCCGGCACCAGAAAAGACGCAACCCATTGGAAAACCGGTTTTTACCAAATTGCAAAGCAAACACAAATTCCAATCGTCTGCGGATTTTTAGACTATAAACTGAAAACCGGCGGGATCGGTCCTATGATCTTTCCCACCAACGATATGGATGCCGACATCCAAACCATCAAAGCATTTTACAAAAACAAAAGAGGTAGATATTGGGACAAAAGCCATGGGAGAACTAACCATTTGTAATCATGATAAAACCAAACAAAAAAGATCCAACTTTTATATTAAAGTTGCAGCATTACTTAAACCCATTAATATTAAATTTATCCAAAATCAATTTTTGAATTTCCTCTTTTCTGTGACAGGCTGATTTATGCCCTTCGGACACTTCTAAAAGAGAAGGTTCAAGGATTTTACAATCATCTATGACAAAGGGACATCTTGTATGAAAACTGCATCCTTTCGGCGGATATAGTGGACTTGGAACATCCCCGCTCAGAACAATCCTCTGTGGTTTATTTTCGAAATCTGTACTCGGGATACCGGATAATAATGCATAGGTATAAGGATGCATGGGGTTATTAAACAGTTCTTCGGTTTGACAAATTTCCACTATTTTTCCCAAATACATGACAGCAATCCTATCACTTATATATTTAACCACCAGAAGATGATGGGTTACAAACATATAGGTTAAATTAAGTCTTTGCCGCAACTCATTTAAAAGATTTAAAATCTGTGCCTGAACAGAAACATCAAGGGCAGAAGTCGGCTCATCAAGGATCAAAAATTCAGGATTTGTTGCGATTGCCCGGGCCACAGCAATTCTTTGTCTTTGCCCTCCGGAAAATTCATGGGGATACCTTAAAAGATGATTCCTGTTTAATCCAACCAGCTCCAAAAGTTCAACAACTCTTTTTTCAAGTTCAATATTAGATATTTTTTGCTGTTCACAAATAGGTTCGGCTATAATATTTTTAATGAGCATTCTTGGATTCATTGAAGTTGCAGGATCCTGAAAAACCATTTGCAGTTTATTCCTGATTCCCTTTTTTTTCATCCCCCGTAAAGACATTTTTGTAATGTCTTCTAAATTACTTTGTCCATTTTTCTTGGTGTGGAGAATAATTTTACCACTTGTAGAATCACAAAGCCTTATAATTACCTTTGATAAAGTTGTTTTTCCACAACCAGATTCTCCAACAAGTCCAATGCATTCACCTTTATAGATATCAAGATCAACACCATCAAGCGCTTTAACCGATGCTGTTTGACGACGCAATACACCCCCATGGACGGGATAATGCTTTTTAAGATTTTTTAACTCTATGATTTTTTTCATAATAGCTTTTCAATTAATTTATATGTAAATGACAGGCAACCTGATGATTATTCCCAGTATCAATATTATCCGGCTTTTTATTTTTACAAATTTGCATAACCCTTTCGCATCTTGGGTGAAACCTGCACCCCAACGGAGGAGTCACAAGATTCGGAACTATTCCGGCTATTGTCTGCAATTTTCCGGTTTGAGCAAATTTAGGAACAGAATTTAACAATGCCTTCGTATAAGGATGTTTGGGATTAGTAAACAAATCCTTAACATCAGCCACTTCGCAAAGTTCTCCCGCATACATCACTCCAACCCTGTCACAGGTTTGTGCAACCACCCCAAGATCATGAGTAATTAAAAGAATGGAAGATATTGTTGTTGTTTTCAAATCCCGCAAAAGATCTAAAATCTGGGCCTGAATTGTGACATCAAGGTTCGAAGTTGCCTCGTCTGCTATGAGAAGGATAGGATCACATGCCAGGGCTATGGCAATAACAATTCTCTGTTTCATCCCCCCGGAAAGGTTATGGGGATAACTTTGTGCAATTTTTTCAGGATTGGGAATACCTAAATCTTTAATAATTTCAATGGCATTTTTAAACGCTTCGCAACTTCTCAATAAATGTGGGGAAATCTTAAATAAAATCTAGACATTGGCCTTTTTTTATACTATACTCAGTGCATGAAAACCATAGGCCAAATCCTCAAAATGTCTAAAGAAGAAGTATCTCCAATTGTTTCAGAGT
>JAAELK010000158.1 GCA_024226935.1 Desulfobacteraceae bacterium | reverse complement strand
TGGTTTTCCCAAAATTGAAATCGCTTTTTATTTGTTTTTTTTGATCGTTCTGACATAATCCAATCTCCTTTGATTTTAAAGTTGGATTAATATGTCATGATCTAATCAGAATTATAAGATGGGGTTAGTTGACCGCTTACATAGTAAGGAACGAGCAGCACTTTTTCCCGGCCAAATACATTTGCATTTTTAAGCAGTTTCTATTTTAGGATTTTGCCCATATCTATTTTCACCAGGCTGACTGTCCTGCACCGTAAAAACAAGTAAGATAATTGCACCAATAACCGGAACCAGAGAGATAAACATCCACCACCCACTGCGATTAATATCATGGAGTCTACGCGCTGATACGGCAATTCCAGGAATCGTAACAGCCAAGCTGTAAAGCGTACTAAGAATAGCTAAACTACCACCTCCTAACCCGAGCAATAAAAGCACAAACATGATAATAATGTTGATAAGAAAGAACATCCAATACTCTTCTCTTCGTGCCCTGCCGTTGAATAGGGCATACTTCTTCAATACTTCAAAATACCAATTCATCATTTTTCCTTTTAATTTAGCGGTAAAATATTATAGATTGAGGATTCCCAGGTTAACATTGATTTCACAAGAATTTTAAACATAGTTTCCTCCTGACTGTCATTATCATTTATTTTTTTCTTATGCCCTTATTCAATATGACTTTTTCTACTAACAATTTAATAATAAGAATTACTAAATTACTAACTAAACGCGGGACAATACGCCATGAACTTACCTTCTGTCAAGGAGAGTTTAATTTTGTGAATCGATAAAACAAAAATTTACATTGTTATTCTAAGGCAGGACTAATTGCATTCTCTCTTTTTAAGTCCGAACTGTTTACCAAGCTTGAACCTTCTTGGAAAAGAGACTTCTGGTTTAAATTTTAAAACCCTGATGGGTATTTCACTTCCAACTTCTATTTTTTCATAATAATAGGAAAGGCTTGAGGGCAGGTTTACCATTACATGAATTTTAATGCCGTCTGCATATCGATCAATGCAATTTTATTTATTAAATTTTCCGTTTGCTCCTTATAACCCTTTCTTTTTGCAAGATTAAATATCTTTACGGCCAGACAAAAAACTGAAAGGGCAAGTTTTGGTTCCCAGAATTCGAGCTTATAGTTCTCAATTTCTGAAAGGGCCTTGTCCATATGGGGAAGAGCGGGGTTTATTTTATTATTGTTCATCAACACATTGATCAAACCCATTCTGCTCAGGAATGTACCTTTTTTAGAATCGCTTCCATTTATCAGTTTTTGAATTTCTATTATATTGTCCTGCATCTTTTCTTTGGTTACAGCCCCTGTTACCAATGCATTCAATCCATCATCGATTTTTGGATTTGCATCCAGGGTATCTGGTTTGGAATCGATACTTATGCTTGAAGTGTTAGTTATTCCATCTATCCACAGATTTGAAGCGCTGCTCACAAAGGGGGTTCCATCTGCAAATTCATAATCGATCAAGCCGGGAAGCCTTGATATAAGATTTTTCACTTCATTACAGATTGCTGTGGATGCCCTGGCATAACTATCTCCCAGGTTCGCCAGAGCCTGGGCTGAATACCGGCTGATATCAATACAAAACAGATATTGTGAATTTGTTATTTTAATTTCAGACAGCTCAAGCAACTCCTTCCAATTCCCCGCCTGGTATAAACTTTCAAGCAGTTCCAGGGCGTGACCCGGCGGACTTTTGATCCTTGTTTTATTGGAAGAAGCAGGCGGCAGCATCTCCAATAAATCCCAGATACACATCCTGGCCCACTTATAGGGTCTGGGATCTTCAGGTTTTTCCTGGCGCATTTTTCTGGCCAGATGTTTAATATCCTGGAACTTTTTTGAAAGAAGCTTTTTTGTCTCACCACTGCCCAGGCTGTCCAGATTGAATGATTCTTCCGCAAAATGTGTTTCAACTAAAGCAAAATTCTCTGAGCTTACATTATTCGAACTTGTTTTTGCAGGACCGGCAGAATAGTTATTATCAACAGGATTATTCTTTTTTTCCGGAATCACTTCCACTCGTTCAGTCTGATCTTTTATCGAGGAAATAATTCTGGCAAATTGAAATAATTGATCCGGTTCCTCGGTTTTAAGGTCCTCTTTTTTTGAGAATAATAACGTTTCCAGCTGGGTGATCTCTTCTTGTATCTTTTTTGAATCACAGGATTTAATATTTTCAATCAGATCCGTTTCCAGAATTGTATTTGTCTGGTCAATCCAGAATTGAATTGCCGAGATACGACCTTTAAATCTTTTTTTTGCCGGCCACAAATCATCCCAGAAGGTTGCGACCATATTTTTTAAAAGCCCGACAGACCAGATGAGACCTTCTATTTTATGGACATGGGTTAAAGCTATTCCCAGGTAACTTGAAACCAGCAGATCTTTGGAATATGATTTTAAAATAATCGCAGCAGGCCCTAGTATATCTCTCCAGTGAAATTCAGATCTTAGGGCCGGTGAATTTAATTTATCCAGTTCCTGTTGAAATTCATCATAGATAAGTTCATCCCGGACATTTTCACCTGCGGGCTTTTCTTTATTAACGGGGTTGATACCCAATAATGCATAATCCATATCAAAGTTCCCTGTTCCCAATTGTCCAGATTATTCTAAAGTCTTCTTGTTTCAAAGGACGCTTTAAAAGATAGATCCATGATTTTTGATCAGTACCACCCCAGAATACCATAACAGGTAGCTTTGATGTTCTGTTTTTTATTGCCTTTAAAAATTTTGTAACGGAAACAAGACTCATAAGACTATCTACACCGCCTCCTCCCAGGGAAAGCAACAACTCGTTATTTCTTAATAATCCGTCAATATTATTAAGCTTATCCGTAAATGCTTTGTTAAACCCGGAATCGAATGCACAAAGATCCATATTCCCGAGTTTAACCATTTGACTTTTAAAGCCGTCATAATTTGCTTCGGGCTCACCGATTCGCCTGATAAGCTTCCCTAATTCTTTAATATTATCAGCTTTAACAGTTGTTATATGTTCCGCCGCAGCCCATATTTTTTCACAGGCAAAGGGCATATAACTCCAATTGTTTGTCCAGTTTTCCAGATATCCATCCCCCATGACAAGAAGGGGGAAACTCCGGTTCATGGAATCGTAACTGCTTTTCATGACACCGCTGACCATACGATCATTGGCAGAAGTTGCTATGAATCTCCATGAGATACCATTATTTACTACCTCCCCCCGGCTTAAAGCTCTGAAACCGTTTTCCATCCACTTGGACAATGCAGAAAATAAAGGACTTTCCTTTCCAACCGTCAGGTAATCTTTGATGGAAGGATGCTTACCATATGCAACCCAGGACCATTTTTTATTGCTCTTGCCTATTCCGAACATGATACAACCACCTTTGGCGTTCTTCCAGATCCCAGGTTCATAAGATTTATAATCGGTCTGGATCCTGTTATCCGGTATTTTACTTTAATAAATTCAATACCAACTCTTTTAAGATCATTACTGGCCTCTGGAAAGTCGTCTCTATAAAATGTCTTATAACCCCTCTTAAAATCATTTAAAAATTTTGCGAAGGCATAGTAGCCCGTATAGGTTTTTTTAAGCTTTAAATCCCCAACATAAATATACAAATTTACAGTTCCGCATTCACCCGGCTGCCAGGTAAATGTTCGACTCCTGGGAAAATTATAGTTTTTCATGGACTGGATTCCACCATCACACTCAAGCTCAAGTTTTGTCAGATGGGGAAATATTCTGGCACTTGGATTTGATTCGGTGGGAAGCCCGTCAAATTTAACTACATATTTTTTCAAAACAATTTTTCTTGCCGTATCCCTGCGTTTGAAAAAGTTGAAAAATGAATCGGTCAATTTGATGGAATTTGAGTCAATTTTTTTAGGAAAATATCCTTTTTTGCGATTCCTTTCCATATATACTTTCGTGAAGGTTGTCATGAAATTTTTAGCATAACCATCCTCCTCCCATAAAAGCTTCTCAAGGATCTGCTGGTTTGTAATACCATCAATTTCCATCAACACGGTTTCTTCCCATTTATCCTGGAGATAACAGCCGGTTTGTTCACACAACAAGGCCCATAAATAAGTTTGAGGACCTTTTATCAAGTCATACATCATTTTTTCAGGGGATTTAAAATCACCCTCCGCCTGTGTTAAACGTTGAATGCTTTGAAGTGATGTATAAACAGGAGAAGTGCCAACAGCAGGATCTTCTGCAAAAGCAGTTTTTGTAAAAGAATAAGCTGTTTGTTTTGACAGGGTTGATTCAGCCATTTGGGACAACGATTTTTTATAGGTATTAAATGCCATGGCAGCAGCTTCAAACAACTCTTGACTCTTTGGGTTGTCAACGGCGGTTTTACCACCCTTTTTACCGGCTAATCGTTGAATTTTCCCAACGGACCGTCCAACTTTTGTTTTTCTGGCCAGAAATGAACCTAACTTTGACCCGGTTTTTTTGGATGAATCAACATCGATCGACATTACCCGGGCAGCATCCATGATATCGATATATTCATATAGTGCCGGAATAAATTGTCTGGATTCCTCTTTATAATAACCTTCAAATGGGGTTAACTCTTCCGCCATTTTATTAATAAAAGCAAAATAGGGTCCATCAGCTGTTCCTATTTTCATTGCTGTTGATATTTTTTCATCCTGGGAAATAAGAAGCTTTGAACCTTTTGAAAAGGATTTTCCAAAATCATACCAGGCAAGAATATAGGAACTTTTAAACCATTGATCATACTCTATTTTTTTCTTTTCAATGTCCAATTTCTGGTTTGTTGCCCGGGACATCTCATCTAAAAATGACTCAGTTTTTGTCATTCCTGCGCTGGTAAAAGCCGTTGGTATTTCCACAGATTCCTTAAGAGAACCACTGCCATTCCAAAATGAGGACAAAGTTATTTTACCTTCATCCGAAGCGCTGTTACACCAGTAAACAAGCCATTTTAATGAAATATTATCCTTTTCGAGAAATCCGTTTAACAGCATCATTAATTTTTGTTGACTTTTGATTAAAACTTCCGGATTTGCCCAGGCAACATAGTGAAGATATTGGCTTTGGTACATTTGAACAGCCTTGGGGATAATCTGCTCATCTCCTTTAACCAAAAAACCTGCGTATTCCGGTTGGGGCAATGCATGAAGTTTATCGAACTCTGCTGTTTTCAGTCTTGCGGCAATTAGATTAATTCGTCTTACTACTACCGGTATAGTTTGGGAGATCTCTTTTTTTTCCGTCGATTTATATATATTTATGACGCGTTCTGTCAGTCTTTCATCATATGTTTTTAAATAATCCTTGGCAAAGATCCGGCAATACCTGCTTTTTAAATCCTTTTCAACCTGTAAGCTGTGATTCATTCCAAATCTTGGAAAGATCCAGTGTCTATTTTTTGATTCGATATCCAGGATGGATAGTTTCAGATCCTCCAGCGCCGATATATCTTTATAAAGTGATCCTTCCGTCATTTCGATATTCTGGGTCAATGCCCGGGCGGTACGGATAATATTCAAGTTTTTGAAAAAAGAGAAACTCAAGAGACCACAAAAGGTTAATACAACCAGGAACCAGCAAAGAACACTCAATTTACTTAATTTTTTCTTCCACTCAATTGCCTTTTGGGTAGGTTTAAAAAGATATCTGTCTTCGGGGAGGATTTTTGAAAAAAAATCATGAATAAAATAACTTTTTCCCGATGACTGTTTTGCCTCTTTATTGATGGCAACTTCCATATTATCGATGTAATTGGAAATAGGTAAGCCTTCCTGGAGAGCACTTGTGAAATAGATTCCACGGATTAAGGCAGCTTCCTGATAAACATTTTGTTGAAAAGCACTTTTATAAAATACTTCAAGGCCTGGTTTTAATCTTTCAAACTCCTCGGGAAACAAGAGGACATCGGGCATGATTCGTTTCTGACCTGGTTTATACGAGATAAGCAGACGGATCTCTTTTAACTTATGACAAACATTACTAAAAGCTTTTTCAAGAAAAGAATCAGCATCTGAATCCATATCTGTATTCAGGTATCCAAAGGACTGGGTAAGGGTTTCCTCCGGCAGAGATTTACAAAAATTTGTCATGCCGTGGATCAAGTCACATTTGGTCACAAGAATGTGAATAGGGCACTTGGCCCCCAGAAAAAACATCAACTCTTCCAATCTGTTTCTGATCTTTTTTCCATCGTCTTCAATTATTTTTTTGTCTGCGGTCAAAAGCTTATCGGCCGAGATTGTAACTACCAACCCGTTAACAGGTTCTTTTTTTCTATATTTTACAAGATGTTGAAGAAAGGTATGCCACTCATCCTTATCCCTTCTTTCACTCTCGTAGATTGCATATCGTCCCGCAGTATCCAAAACAATTGCTTTTTCAAAAAACCACCAGTCACAGTTTTTTGTACCGGAAAAACCGGACAATTTGTTTGGTTCTGCAAAATTAGCTGTTAAACGAGAATTTTTAATTGCGGTTGTTTTACCCGTACCACTTTCCCCGATGACCATATACCATGGAAGAACATATAAGGGATTACCAACAGTTTTCAGATGGGAACTTTTTAAATCTTTAATCGCCGTTTTCCAGCAATCTTTCAGTTCACTGACATATTGTTTTTCCTCATTTGATAACTCTTCATCTTCAACAAGTATTTCGTCGATGAATTTTTTTTCTCGTTTTTTTTGTATTATTGTTATGACTATCCAGGCTATCAACGATACCCCGGCAAGACCTGATATGATGTAAAAACACAGCCATACAGGAAAATCAGAATCCAGAAAAAAGAATACTCCGGCAATCAATGAACATAGAACAAAAAGAATCAGGCATATAATTAAAATTTTTTTTTTCATTTTATAGTATCAGTCCTGATGTTATTTCACTGTTTAAAATGAAATTAAATAAAAAGAGCATGGAAATTATTATGCCTAAAGGAATCAGGCCGGCCATTACAAGCAAATTAGATTTTTTCCTTTTAAACTTTTTTTCCACATTATAACCGGCATCGATGTGGTATGAATCCGGAAATAATTTTTGTCCCTCCATGGAAAAGGCTCCCATGGCACTTCCTGTCAGTAGTTTACTATTAATTGATTTTAGTTGCTCAAGCTTGAAATCATCTCCCTCAAGGCTGTAAATCCCCGTAAACCCCAGGGCTATGCACAGGAAAAAAACTTCTCTCACATCGTTCTCATCAACCCTTAAATCATTGAGTTTTTCAAAGAATAAAAGTCCGCTGTCGGATGTTTTAAATATTGTTGTCTGGAGCAGATTTTTTTGCCATTCAAATTTCTCACTCCATGGGGATTCCATTATTGATTCATCTATCCAGGAACATATGGCAAATTTTGCTTTTTCATATGCCTCCATTTCAATCTGGTTTTTTTCCGCAATTTCAAAACTTTTGGTAATCAGTCCTGATATATCATTACTAACCTGGTTAAAGGAAAGCTTCGATTCGGAAATTGTGAAGTAAGAAACATATGCTATTAAATCTATAAAACAGTCTATTAATCTCATGGCTTAACCTATTACCATTAATTCTAATTTTACATCCTGGGGAGCGGTTTTCCAATAGATGGACAGATTGTTATGCTGTTTTACCTTATCCCACATCTCCGAGCTTGAATTTAACTGGTAATATGTTGTATAAGCCCTTCTCGGCAACTCCTGGGGAGGATTTTTCATATGTGTAATCTCAATACCGGGAAGAGATTTTTGAATAATTACCGAAAGAATTTTATCCGATCCGGCCTTTAATGAAATATCTATATTTTCAATCAACTCACCGGGTTCCGTTAGGGATTTAATAGCGATATAAAATCTGTTTTTCCCGGGAAAATACTCTTTTTCAAGATTTGCTGTAAAATAGTCACCTTCCAGTTTCAATGGAACGATATATTTTGGACCTGCCGTTATCTCATCCAGCAAAAGAGCTACCAACTGGAAGGATTTCATAAAACATTCACCCAGGCTAAGGTGGTTATAAACAGGCATAAGGTTCTGATCATTTTCATCTATTCCAAGTACACTGATATTTTCAGAAAAAGTTGAAAGTTCACCGGCCAATTGCCTGAACACCCCATAAATCTCCCATGGATGCACATTTGATTTTATCAAATGGTCCAGCATGGGAATATATCTGTTAATTGATCTCAGTGATAATAGAAAAACCATATCCCTTGATCCAAACTCGGCTTGATTAATACCCCGTTCTGTTTTATAGGATTCAAGCTCGTATGACCTTGCTATCAACTGATTATATGTTTCATTCACATATTCTTTAAGCTTTTGAGAAGAGTTGATGGTAAGGGCAGGAGGAATATAGGAATCTGTTGCTACAATACTCTCACCACTTTTTTCAATTGTCATTACCGGTATTAAATTAAAATTTCCTAAATACTCAAGCTCATATTCAAAAAATATTCTCAGGAAAAAAGACATATTTTTTACCTGGGCAGGAGAGCCTTCGTCATATAAATCATTAATATTGTCAGACTCAACACTTGTAACAAATCTGGAATTTATATTTCCGAATCCATCAAAATTTTCTTTACTTGAATGAACACTTACATTTTTCCCCTGATCGCTAAATTTTTTCAAACCAATATAAACTGTCATTGGCTTGCCGTCTTCAAGGTTGGATTCATCAAATACACGGGGTTCTATAATTGCATTTTTATTAATTTCCACATAGGTTTTATCTTGAAACCAGAGATTTCCCTGCTCAATGCGAATAACATTGTTTGCCAGATCATTTTTTAAAAAACTTAAGTCTTCAACACCATATAAATATGGATTAAGGTATTTATAATATGGACTTAAAAGCTCATGATTATATTTATCATTGAGTTGCAGATGTTGTGGTTGCAAAAATAATCCCTGATACCAGAATATTGGTTTTTCCATTACTAACTTCCTTTAATAATTGCAATTATGCTGTACTTCAAATAAATTTATCTTTGTTATTTAACAGCTTCTATTTGTGTTGGACTCAAATAGAGATTGATTGTAAGTTTCTGCGGGATCATTTTCTTTTCTGTTCTTACTTTGCCAACCTTTGTTTTGATTTTATATAATCTTTGAATACGGGCTTTAGTCAATACGTTATAACCGGCAACTATCCCTACATATTGTGCATGTTGTGATCTATCTATTTTATAGGTTACATCACTTCCAGGATAGATAATCATACTTTTAACGGATTTTACGCTGGGGTCAAACACCTGACTCTCAAGCAGTGTTCCAAGGCCTTCGACATCCTCACCAAGCTGATTGAATCTATCAGGATCGGATAACTGATAAACTACAAAATAAAGAGTATAAGCTTTTCCACGATCTTCATTAAGATTCTGATCCACTTTTATTTTAATTTCTATGGCATTTTCGCCGTAATTCCACTGGGCTGGAGCCACAGGTTTAAAAGAGCATGCTTGAAGTAAACACAAGATACAAAACACTTTTATAATAGTTAAGATAAAACGAGTCATATTAAGTTCCCTTTCTTTGTTGAAATCAATTTTTGATATGTCCTGTTAATCTGAATCCAATAGAACTATGTTTACTCCCGGGGGCATTACAGTATCTACTTGAAGATCGGCAAAATCGTTGATGAAAGCGAAAACTGCCACCTCGATTTATTCTGTCTTCACCAATATCAGAAACCGGATTATTTATATTGTTGTTATAGGTGTTGGTAATCACTCCTTTGTCCCATCGTCCCTTATCCAGACACCATTCCCAGACATTTCCATACATGTCGTAAAGCCCCCATGGGTTTGGTTTCTTTTTTGCCACATAGTGTGTCCTTTCGTCTGAATTTTCTTCAAACCAGGCATGGGAACCCAGATTTTTTGAACTATTGCCAAAGTAATATGCAGTTTTGCTTCCCGCCCTTGCTGCATACTCCCATTCGGCTTCTGTTGGAAGGCGATAATCCAATGTTTTATCCAGTTCATTGAGTTTTTCTATGAAAAGCTGGGCATCAAACCAGGAAACATTTTCAACGGGTCTTTGATCCCCCTTATACTGGGATGGATTTGATCCCATAAGCTCTTTCCACTGTTTTTGTGTTACCTGGGTTGTTTGAATAAAAAATGGATGATCAAGGGTTACAAGATGTCTTGTTTCAAATTGATTGCGTCCCGATTCACTTTTCGGGCTACCCATTAAAAAACTGCCGGGTCTGATTCGTTTAAAATCCATACCCAGCACATTTTTAAACTCTTTTTTTGTTAGAAGCTGTTTTTCAAGTTTGTTTTTTTTATGCTTTTTAGTGAATTCATATTTATGGAATGCCTTTAAACCGGATACCCGGGTAACTATTTTGGCAATCTTATCCTGATAAATATTTTGAATTGACGTATCCAGGTTTAACAAAAGAGTAAAGGTCATGGTCTTAAGCTTTCCTGTAACCTTGTCCCCATTTTGCTTAATTAAAGTTACGTCGGATGAAAAATCTTCAGGAAAAACAAGCTGTGTTATATCGGAGATTGGAATTGGAATATTTCCATATTCCGTTTCAAATTCAAGGGTATTATTTTCTAACTTACCTGTTAAAGTATCACCATTATTCATCACATAAAGATTTGATTTTATCCCATATCCATTAAAATTTTTTTCCGTTATCTTTCTTTTAAAAATCAGATATAAAATCTTTTCGGTTGGAATATTCATTTTTCTACCAAATGAACCAATTCTAAACTGAACAGTTTTACTGTTTTGCCAACCTGTAATTTTATTAAAATTAACAGTCAACAAGGTTGTAAAGCTATCTTTTGTTTTAGAGTAGGATAGTCCCGCACATTTATCAGCTTTTATGGAAAGCGAACCATATGACGTATTAATAAGGAATGTCTTATTTAAAATATTACCCCTTAAAACATCACCATTTTGAAAATAAATAATATCTTCATTTACAGATCTTTCTTTATTAAAAACATTAAGTACCTGTTTTGCAAAAAGATCTCCGGAAGTCAGTAATATCAATATTATGCTTATTAGACAAAACACTAGTCTATGAATTACAATTTTATTCATTTCACAATCTAATTCCTATTCAAGGGGTTATCTTGTTTATAAAAAAGGTATTTGGCTGTCCGGCTACGCCCTTTTGGCCATATGAAAAGTCCCGATGACAATTAAAAAGCAAACCAATTCCTTTAAAAATGGTTTAGCACCCCCAAAATTCGGTTGACCTTGCATGAATTTAAAATGAATGTCAAACCTTATTTGACTTTATTTTAAATTCCTCATATTTATCTTATTTGAGGACTGAACCATGACACTAAGATGGAATAATTTAGATGGACATCTAATGTTATTGTGTGCCCATTGTTTTTACTGTTTTCAGCCAGTATAAAACCCTGGGCCATAATATTATACCCGGATTGAATTTCAACAATCCGGGTAGATAATAATACTGATAGTTAAACTAAGTTGACTATTATATGAATGTTTTAATAAAGACAGGTTTCATAACAACCATGGGAGGTTTTTGGTCTCTTTTGCGAAGCCGACTTGAAGCCCCCGAAACTCAAATTTCCGGCTTATGAGATTCTTTTTTTTCCTCCGCCGGGGAATGCCACCAGAAACCGCAGGGGACACTTTGAGAAACCAGATCACGGTCGGCAAGATCGCGACTATTGATAGGAAAGATTCGGCAATTAGGAGGACGATAACGCCCGTAGATACCGCATGATGGACCGGCATCGGTATTTTTAAAATAATGACACCGCCATACCAATTGGCAACAGACCCCGCATCGCTGGCAATTGCCTTGACGCTGGGAAAGACTTTTGCGCACATAACCGGGACGAAACCTATTCAAAAACAACCGTCGTGTCATGCCCCAGGCTAATCTGAACATACGCACCGGGGATTTGCTCTTCGTGGAATTTATATTATCTATTTCAAACATTTGTTATCCATTTTAGGAAGGGACAATAGTATTGTCATTCATAATTTTACGCTCGCATAAATGCCTTATTAACAACAATCTTCTTTACCTGATAATGGAAAACTAAACCATTGTTAAACAACAATTTTCATAGGAATGATAAGCCAAAAAGGCAACTTATGTCAAGTTCAAAAAAGCCAAGACTCCATTGACAAAAATAGAATTTCATTTAAGGATATGCTATGAATCCCTTTGGTATGATCAAAAATTTCCCCATCAGATACAAACTGCTTTTTATTTATTCATTCTGCTTTGTGGGAATCATAAGCCTGTCCTCCTTGATAATCTATTCCATTGTCAAACAGAACCTGGAGAAAAATATTGAAAACGAATTAAAAAATTCCACGGCAGCTATCTTGAATAACGTCAAAACCGCAGTGTCGGTTTCCATTAAAAACAGACTCCGGGGAATGGCTGAAAAAAACTATGATATTATTGGACACCTCTATGATCAACAAAAAGCAGGGCTGATCACCCGGAAAGAGGCAAAAGCCAGGGCTGTAGATATCATTTTCTGCCAAAAAATCGGCATCACCGGATATATCTGTATTCTGGACGGAAAAGGGCGGGTACTCAAACATCCCAAAAAAGCCCTAGAAGGATTGGATATTTCCGATCATAAATTTGTCCAGGAAATGATCACAAAAAAAAACGGGTATATCGAATATTTTTGGAAAAATCCAGGGGATGAACTTGCTCGCCCCAAGGCATTGTATATCAAGTATTTTAAACCCTGGGACTGGATGATCACGGTCTCCTCCTATAGAAAAGAGTTCTCAAAACTGGTGGAAATCAATGATTTTAAAGAGAGCATTTTAAACTTGCAGTTTGGAAAAACCGGCTATTCCTACGTCATGGATACCCGGGGAAATCTCATCATTCATCCTGAACTGACGGGGATCAACGTGCTTAAGGATAAAAGATTTTCCGATCAATTTTTCCCAGATATACTTGCAAAAAAACATGGCAAACAGATCCATAGCTGGAAAAATCCGGGGGATGAAAAACCTCGAAAAAAACTTACCATCTTCAATTATATCCCGGAATATGAATGGATCGTTGCCTCGGAAAGCTATCTGGATGAATTTTATTTTCCTCTGGGAACCATTAAGCATTTTATTATTCTGGTGGGAGCGGCTGCCTTAATTATTTTTATCCCCATCACTTTTATCTTAAGCTCCACCATAACCAACCCCCTCCAATCATTGATGAATCGGTTTAATCAGGATATTACCGACGGATTTTCCAATCGGAGTATAAAAATGGAATCCCGTGATGAAGTAGGGCAGCTCACCCTTTATTATAATTCCTTCATGGACAAACTTGCAGCCTATGACAAAGAACTTTTAGCGGAAATGCAGGATCGCCGCCAGGCCCAGGCCGCCTTAAAAGAGAGTGAAGAAAAATATAGGTCTGTAATGGAAGCCGTACCAGACCCCATTGTTGTCTACGACATGGAAGGCATGGTAAGCTATATGAATCCGGCCTTTACCAGAGTATTCGGATTTACCCTGGAAGACTACCTGGGAAAAAAGATGGATCATTTTGTGCCCAAAGCCCATTGGAAGGAGACCATGGAAGGCATCGGCACCATCTTGAAGGGAGGAAATCTGCCCCTGGTGGAAACCAAACGAATGGCAAAAAACGGTCGCCTCATTGATGTCACCACCCAGGGATCTGTCTACAAAGATAAAAATGACTCTCCCCTGGGATCGGTTATTACACACCGGGATGTCTCAGAAATTAAAAGACTGGAAAAAACCATCATGGAAATCGGAGAAAAAGAGCGCCAAGCCCTGGGAAATGATCTCCATGATGATTTATGTCCCCATTTAATCGGAATTGAAGGCCTGACCAAGGTATTAAAAAAAAAGACAAAAGATCAGTCCCTCGAAGCTGCCCGGCTGTTGGAACAAATCACCCAGCTCATAAAGGATGCCATTTCCAAAACCAGGCGCCTGGCCCGGGGGCTTTGCCCCGTCTATTACAATCATGGCCTAGCTGCATCCCTTGAAGATCTGGTAACCAATACCCGCATAATCCATCAAGTGGACTGCCGGTTGAAAGTCGATGGGAAAATAGAAATAAAAAATCATATGGTAACCATCAACCTCTACCATATTGCCGGTGAAGCAGTGCGCAATGCCATTCGCCACGGACAGGCCACAACCATCGGTGTTTTCATGGAAATAGAGGATGACCAGTTTAGTTTTCTAATCCAGGACAACGGCAAAGGGATGAACCCGGCAATCAACCACAACGGCATGGGGCTTCGAATCATGAACTATCGGGCTAAAATAATCGGAGCCTCCCTTGTAATCTCCCCGGATTCAAAGCAGGGAATCCGGGTAAAACTGACCATGCCCCTGGAAGCATTAACCGACCCCATGGCCTGAATAAAAAAATTATTCAACCGTTTTTCATCAAGATAGAAGCTGGATATCTTTGGGCAAAGGTGATACGGTCCTTCAACTCGTAATTTTAATGCAGAACAGAATATGGCTGATAAAAAAAAAATATTACTGGTTGAAGATCACCCAATATTTAGATTGGGGCTTACCGAACTGATCAATCAGGAAGAAGATCTCAGCGCCTTTGGCAAGGCCAAGGATGTGGATCAGGCCATTATTGAAATCCAGGAGATGACCCCGGACCTGATTATCGCTGATATTTCATTACAAAATTCCGATGGGATTGATCTTGTCAAACATATCAGACTCCACCACAGACAGATCCCGGTTTTAGTTTTATCCATGCACGATGAATATCTTTATGCCCAGCGGGCCCTTACCGCCGGAGCCAGGGGATACATCATGAAACAAGAAGCCATGGAATCCGTAGTAACCGCCATTCACCATGTACTGCAAGGCAAAATTTATCTCAACGAAAAAGTAAAAGAACATATTCTCTCCACCATGGCAAGTCCCCAGGAAGCCCGGAAGAAAACCCCCATTGACCGGCTCACAGACCGGGAACTCCAGGTTTTTAAAATGATTGGCCGGGGATTTGCCTCCCGGGAAATCGCAGAACGGCTCTTTTTAAGCATCAAGACCATTGGTACCTACAGAGAACGAATCAAAGAAAAACTCAATCTCAAACACGCCAATGAGCTGGTCCGGTGCGCTGTCCATTTTGAAAAAACCGGCCAGATCACTACCCAGCAAGCCTGACTTTCTTTTTGTAGGTGCATCCACCTACAAGCCCCCTGATCTTTTTCCCTGGAAACACAATCCCAAAAACCTACAAGCAAAATCGGGTTTCAACCGATTGTACAAAATTCCCAGCTTTATTACACCAGAATGACTGTGGCATCCGAACAATATTCAAAAAAGGGGAGGAATAAATGACCATACAGCCAAACATGACCAACTATGATCAGGAGTATAAAAATTTCAAATGGAATGTTCCGGAATATTATAATTTTGCCGGAGAAGTCATTGATAAATGGGCCCGGAACAAAGAAAAACTGGCCATGCTCTGGGTGGATGATAATGCCAGAGAAATTAAAAAAACCTTCTATGATATCAGTGTTGCATCTAAAAAACTGGCCAATGTCCTGAAAAGTCAAGGAATTGGCCAGGGGGATGTGGTCATCGTTGTTCTACCACGAAATATTGAGTGGTGGATTATCTTTACCGCCTGCATAAGAGCTGGTGCCCTTATCGCTCCAGGCACCACCCAGCTCACGGGCAAAGACCTGGAATTTCGCGTCAACAAATCCCAGGCGGCCTGTATGATCACCAATCCTGAAATTGCCGCCAAATTTGATTGTGTCGCAGACAAATGCCCCACCATAAAATCTAAAATCGTTGTGAGCCAGGCCATGGACGACTGGGTCTTTTTTGATGAGGCCGTGGAAAAGGCTTCCCCTGATTTTGAGACCGCCAAAACCAAAGCCAAAGACAATTGTCTGATATATTTTACTTCCGGCACCACAGGTTTTCCCAAAATGGCCCTGCATACCCATTCCTATGCCATTGGCCACCAGGTAACCGGTAAATACTGGCTGGATCTTAAAGAAAACGACATGCACTGGAACGTGAGTGATACCGGCTGGGCCAAGGCGGCCTGGTCCAGTTATTTTGGCCCGTGGAACCAGGGTTCAGCACAGTTTATCCACCACACAGACCGGTTTGACCCCGACACAACCCTAAGCCTTTTAGAAAAATATCCCATCACCACCATGTGCGGTGCCCCCACCATCTACCGAATGCTGGTTCTTAAGGATCTGTCCAAATATAATTTTTCCACCCTCAGACATTGTGTGGGAGCAGGAGAACCTTTAAATCCTGAGATTATTGAGGTCTGGAAGAAAGCCACCGGCTGCATTATCCGGGACGGATACGGCCAGACTGAAACAGTGCTTTTAGCCGGTAGTTTTCCCTGTATAGAACCAAGATTTGGCAGCATGGGCAAACCAACTCCTGGCATTGCCCTCCATGTGATTGACAGCCTGGGAAATATCATGCCAGCCAACAAAGAAGGTGATATTGCCATAAAAATATTACCTGAGCCCCCCGTCGGTCTCTTTAAAGAATATTGGACGGAACCTGACAAAACAGCCTCTTCTTTTATCCCCGGCTGGTATCTCACCGGCGACAAAGCCTATGTGGATGAAGACGGCTATTTCTGGTTTGTGGGAAGATCCGATGATGTTATTTTAACCTCGGGCTATAGAATCGGCCCCTTCGAAGTGGAAAGCGCCTTGATTGAACATCCAGCAGTTGCCGAGTCTGCCGTGGTCTCAAGCCCCGACGAAACCCGGGGGGAAGTGGTAAAGGCCTTTGTTCTTCTATCTCCCGGTTTTACAGCCAGTGACAATCTGGGCAAAGAGCTGCAAAACCATGTCAAAACAACCACAGCACCCTATAAATACCCCAGAAAAATTGAGTTTGTGGAAGAGTTACCTAAAACCATCAGCGGTAAAATCAGAAGAATTGAACTGAGGGATGCTGAATGGGGTAGATAAAATCCAATTTTTTTTTAAAAGGAGTTAAAAAGATGAAAGAAAAACTCTACAAAAAAGAGATAACACTAACCCTTATTTTCTCCGTTCTATTGCTTTTAATGGGACATTCCGCATCTATCTTTGTTCTTTTTCCCTCCCTTCAACAGGGCAGCCTCTGGGGATTTCCCATTCAATACATATTGCCTATTTTACTGGGATGGTTTGGAATAGCAGCTGTTTGTCTTGTCATGGCCATCGTGTGTAATAAATTTGATGATGAGATGGAAAGCTATGTCAATTCCCTTCCCCCCATAACCGAAAACCAAACTCAAAATGAGACTGAAACTTTAACCTAATAGGAGGTATCTATGCCGACGGAATATGCATTGAGCAATGTCTGGGTGGGCCTTGGCATTGTAGGAATTCTTTTTGCGATCTTTTATTATGTGGGTTACATGGCTTCCCGGAAAACGGTCTCCGATGAAGATTTTTATGCAGCGGGATTTTCCATAGGGCCTGTGACCAACGGACTTGGAATGGCAGCCACCTGGGCAAGTCTTGCCACTTTTTTAGGGGTGATAGCCCTGATCTTAAGACTCCAGGTCCCCTTTGTATATCTATGGATCCAGTGGGCGATTTCAATCCCCTTGCTGACCCTTCTTTACGGCACCAGCCTTCGACGAATGAAGGCCTTCACACCGGCCACCTTTATCCGCCAGCGATATGGCAAAACCTCCACCATCGTAATTGTCTGCTGGATGATCCTGATCATGGTCATGTATGCCCTGGGCCAGATGATAGGTCTTGGTCGCGCCTTTGAACTACTCTTCGGAGTTCCCTACAACACAGCCATTATTGTGGCAGGCCTTGCCACGGTGGGATTTATCACAATTGGAGGTATGTACGGCGCTTCCTACAATGCCGCCTTCCAGATGGTGGTAATGACCATTGCCATGATCGTTCCCATGGGGGCTATAATGAAGGCCATGGGCTCTTCGGGCTGGTGGTTCCCTCCTCTTGCCTACGGAGATATGGTACCCGACATGATCAAAAGCATCCCCACTTTCTTTGACATGAAATATGATTATAGATGGTATTTTTCCCTGATCCCGGCCTTTACCCTGGGGCCTATAGCCCTTCCCCATCTTGCTATGAAGGTCTTTACAGCTTCTTCTGTCAAAAGCGCACGCTGGGCCGTTGTCTGGTTCGCCCTTTTCCTCGGCCTGCTTTTTTCCGGCACCTATGTGGTGGGGTTTGCGGGAAATTTTTTTACCGCCACCACAGGTAAAGTCATTGCCAAAGCAGATCAGACCATATTGATACTCAATGTATTTTATAACCCGACCCTGGTGGCAGCTTTTGTCATGGGCGGTGCCGTGGCCGCAGGTCTTTCCACCATCGGCGGGAATCTCATGGCCATTGCAGGACTTGTGGGTTCCGATCTTTTGGGCATTATTGCACCTAACATGAAGTCTTCAAAGAAAATGAGATGGGGATACGCAGCCCTTGCCATTGGAGGTCTTTTAGCCATCCTCATGGCCTTCAGCCCCCCCAAATTCTTAGTTACCAGCATCCTGTGGGCTTTTGGTCTCCTGGCCACCACGGCAACCCCTGCCATATTGCTGGGTGTATGGTGGAAGGAAGCCAACAAACTGGCACTCATCATATCCTCGTTGTTCTGCGGATTTCTTTATATACTGATCTCCCCCCATGTATTCCCATCCATAGTGGTGGGTAAAGGTCTTGTGGCAGCTCTTGGCATGTCCGGAGGAATGGTCACAATTCCCTTGAGCTTTGCCATGTTCATCCTCATGTCCATTGCCTTTAACCGCATGGCAGTTTTCAAAGCCTACACCCCCACACTGGCGGATAAAAAAGTCATTGACCGGATCCACGGCTGGGGAACAGAATATGAAGAGACCCGTTACAACGGTATCACGACCCCCATAATCATTTCCATCATCTGTATGGGTATATTTTGTTGGGGTCTTGTACCCTGGACTTAAAAAAACAGATGGATATAACCTGACCTGTAAAGCCCGGACAAAGCTGCCGGGCTTTACAATCAAACTAAAAGGAAAACCCCAATGAACTATTTTGTATCCATGGGAAATATTTTAACCCTTAAAACCATCCAGCCAAATAAACAAATCAAACACCTGGAATACTACGCCATCATCAACGTATTGGTTTTGGGAATAATCTATGGATGTTTTGCCGCCATATTCAGTCGAACAATTCTTTTAGAAAACGGGTTTGATACCACTGCCTACAACCCCCTTAAAGTAATTATAGCAGCAATTCCCGTGGCCTTTTTCATGCACGCAGGTGCCGCTCTTTTTATCTGGGTTTTCTTAAAGGCCATGGGCGGAAAGGCCAATTTTTTAACGGCATATTTTTATATCGGGACAGCAGCCGTTTCATTATGGTTTGTTGCCCCCTTTGTGGCCGCCCTTCAGATCGGCACAACTTCCATTGCCCTCACAATCTTAACAGGCATTTTTACCCTGTATGCCTTTACCGTCAATGTAAAGGTAATCAAAACCGCATTTGGATTATCCAATATCAAAATGACCATTGCCACCCTCATAACCCTCACCTATATCAGCTGTTTTCTCTATCTGTGGGTATCGGTGTGTGTCAAGCAAGTTGTCGCCTTTTCCTAAAAAGATTTCTCAGCTTCACCGCAAAATCTCCTCATGAGTTCCGACGGGTCATTGAAGCCCATTCTCACCCATGAGAAAATTTTGCTATTGTGTCGCTACTTT
>JAAELK010000157.1 GCA_024226935.1 Desulfobacteraceae bacterium | reverse complement strand
TTGGTGGTTCTGCAGATCAACCTGAAGCTCAGCTGTGAACTCTTGGTCGTAATCGTCAGACCATTCAACCGCCATGTATTTGTCTGGTTCTTTTTGGTAACCACGAACGTTTGGACACGTTTCACGGTGAACCACAAGGCCACGACCTGGAGATACATGAGCAATGATGTGATCATCTGGGATCGGGTGACAACAGTTGGCGAACGTCAGCAGTAGACCTTCAGCGCCGCGGATAGGCAGCTTCTTCTTCGGTGTATCGCTGTCGTTGTTCACTTCTGTCAGTTCGTCCGCATCACCCAATAGGCGACGCGCAATTACGATACTCATCAGTTCACCCAGACCAATTGAAGCTAGTAGGTCTTCAATCGACTCTAAGCGTAGATCAGACAGTACGTGGTCAACGTTCTCTTGAGCAATATCGCCAATTGAGTGTTCACCCAGAGCGTGGTTAAGTAGGCGGCGCCCTAGGGTTACCGACTCTTCACGACGCATGGTCTTAAGAACCTGACGAATCTTAGTACGAGCACGAGAAGTCACCACATAGTTGAGCCATGC
>JAAELK010000156.1 GCA_024226935.1 Desulfobacteraceae bacterium | reverse complement strand
TCTGGCGACCTAGCATACTCAATTGATGAAGACGGTTCGATTCGTTTAAGCCAAGAACAGTTGCTATCTCAAGCTTCTGACGTAGAGGGTGACGATCTAACTGCTAGCAGCCTAACGGTTGATGGTGATGCGACGGTTACTCAAAACGATGATGGTAGCTTTACTATCACACCAGACGAGAACTTTAACGGTGACATCGACATCAGCTTCGATATCTCAGATGGTACGAACACGGTTCAAGCCTCTGCTGACCTAACTGTAAACCCAGTTAATGATTTACCCGTCCCTCAAGACCAACAATTCACTGTCGAAGAAGACGGTACGCTTGTCTTTACTGATGCTGACCTACTTGCAGGCGCGACAGATATCGAAGGCGATAATCTTACCGTTGAAGGCGTTACCTATGATGGTGGCGACGGTATTCTTACCGATAACGGTAATGGCACCTATACCTTTGCGCCAAATGAGAACTTCAATGGCGATGTAAACTTTAGCTTCGATGTGTCTGATGGTACCGATACTGTATCTGCAAACATCGATGTGAGTGTTACTGCGGAGGATGATGCACCGGTATCTGGCGATTTAGCTTACTCAATTGATGAAGACGGTTCGATTCGTTTAAGCCAAGAACAGTTGCTATCTCAAGCTTCTGACGTAGAGGGTGACGATCTAACTGCTAGCAGCCTAACGGTTGATGGTGATGCGACGGTTACTC
>JAAELK010000155.1 GCA_024226935.1 Desulfobacteraceae bacterium | reverse complement strand
GAAGGAAGAACACTTGACCCCGCCATCAGCAATTTTGGAAGGGGAGGGCGTATGTCCACAGTCAGGAACCGAGACACCAGCGACTCCTGATGCAGGGGATACTCCCATTCCGGAGAAAATGCTGGCATCAAAGAAGGCGGTTCTATTCCCTCAAATGAAGGTAGAAATCAGCTTTTCAGCAGTAGGTGCGGATTCAAAAGAAAAATTAAAAGAAAAACGGTATTCGCTGGTTTGTATTGCTTGCAACAAAAGATTTGATCCCAATAAGGAAAATCATACGGAAATTACATTACAGGGAGCAAGAACTCTCATCTTTTGCAATAACGCGGAATGTCGGACGGAGTATACAAAACTTTTGACCAAAGTAAATACGAAAGCGGAAGATTACCGGCCAGGCAGCGGAGAAACCCAATCATCAACAGATGGAGAAGACCGAGTTGAGAACTACAGGGCAAAACTCCGGAGACGAAAAAAGATCTCATATCGTGAAAATAAGTTGGGACCAGCTTTTGAAAAGAAAAGGAATCCCAAAATTCATACCGAATGGAGGCGAGGATGGTGGTCCGTAGAGGAAAAAGGAAACTCAACAACAGCGATCAAACAAGGGAGAGGACTGGTAAACAAAGGTTTGTCTCCTACTATAGGGGATGTGTGGGTTTGGGGAGGTGAATGGAGGAAGGCACCAGGGCCAGCAAACTCAACAGAAACTCCAGAACCACCGAATGTATGGGCGGTATGGTTGCGAGCATG
>JAAELK010000154.1 GCA_024226935.1 Desulfobacteraceae bacterium | reverse complement strand
TTATACGCCAGTTCAGTTCCTCATTTTATCACTCATTGCAAATAGTTGGAAAAACAAAAAATATCGACCGATAAAGGTTGAATATTTTAAATTAATGTGATGCTCAATACGGCAATGATGATAAAACGCTTATCTATGTATTGTCGCAAAGGTGACACACTTCATATCCATTCAATGGATCGGCTTGCCCGGAATCTTAAAGATCTTCTCAGGATTGTTGATGAACTCACCGCCCAGGGAACCAGTGTAAAATTTCACAAAGAAAGCCTGACTTTCAACGGCCAGGAAGATCCCATGTCAAAATTAATGCTTCAGGTCATGGGAGCTGTCGCAGAGTTTGAACGATCTTTGATCTTGGATCGTCAAAAAGAAGGTATCAAAAAAGCTTTGGAAAAAGGTGTGCGGTTCGGCCCGAAGCCCGTTGTTGGTAATGAAAAATTACAATTGATCATACAAATGATGCGATCTGGAAAGCCAAAAACTGAAATTGCCCAGGAATTAAAAATTTCCAGGCAATCATTATATAAAGCGCTGAAAGCGAATCAGGTGGAAGTCATACAACAAATCAAGGCCCCGGGGATTCCCATCTAAACTCAATTGTCGTTACCGAAAGATTTGTTTTGATTTGTATTGGTATCCTGGAGGATTTTGGCCCCCGGGGATAGTTTTGACAAGGATAATTTGATCCTTCTTTGAAAGTGTAGACACAAAATCATGCTGCATTCTCGTATGATTTCACCATACATCTGTTCTCAAAAACCTGGGGACTTTCAAGCCCAAGGTAAGAATGCCTCCTTTTACGATTATAAAATACTTCAATA
>JAAELK010000153.1 GCA_024226935.1 Desulfobacteraceae bacterium | reverse complement strand
CCAGACAATATGGTATTGGCAATGCCATATTGTCTGTGATAGCTTTTGGAATCGGCTCATTCGTTACTCCTTACTCATTCGTTGTGGGGACAACTTAGAGTATTGAGTAACATTGAGCCGTACAGATGGCAAAGCCACTGCCCTCTGACCTGGCCCAGAGGGCCAGGGTTTCTACGTTAGACTAAATATGTTAAACCAGCAGTATCCGGTTAAAGCAAAACACCTAATCCATTTACCCCAAAAATAATTGTGAAGGACACTTTTTCCTTGATCAAATTTCAAAATAAATGTTATCTTTTCAAATTATTTTCGTTTGATTTTTTATTATCATATACACATCAAACAAGTATAAAAAGATAAACAGGATATTAAATGGATCGTGAACAAATAAGATGTTCTTTTCTTGTACCGTTTTTTGGTAACCTACCCCCCTATTTTGACCTCTGGGCAAAATCATGCGAAGCCAATTATAAAAATTTCCATTGGTTTGTTTATAATGACAAGATTGATACCAAATGCCGGATAAACAAGGCCGTCACCCTCATCCCTTACACTTACGAAGAGATGGTATCAGAATTTAAAACCCATCTTAATATAAATATTTCCGGGTATTTTTTAAGAAGGGTATGTGACTATAGGATAATGTTTTATTTTACCCGGAAAGAAAAGGAAAACCTGGACAGTTTTCATTTTATTGGATTCACGGATATGGATATGGTCTATGGCAGACTGATGAAATTCATGCCGGAGAATATGACAAAATTTTCCATGATCAGTGCCGATAACAAAAGACCCTGCGGCCCCTTTACATTGATCAACAGAACCCAAATCCAGTCCATAGCTGAACATAAAGACATAAAAGCCATCATGGAAGAAAAAACCCACCATTCATTCAACGAAGCTCAAGAGCTGATGCACATAGTTTCCAAAGAGTTGCCTCCCTTTTGTCATGCAGGACAGCTTCAACCCAGTATGAGCAAAAAATTCAGCCATCGGCATGTCTACGGGGTCTGGGACAATGGCAAAGTTATAGTGCATGATTGCTGGAGACACAAAAAAGAAGGAGGCTTTTACCATTTTTCCCGGTATAAGGACAAGCCGCGGTTTAAAATTGATACTCCCATGGATGGAGACAAATGGGGAATTCACAAATTTGGAATCAACGGGACAAATTCATGGTGGACCCGCTGTAAAATGAATGCGTCCCTGTATATTTAACTCTTAAACGCAAAAACATATACCCATGTTCAAATCATTCCTTGAAAGAAAACTGTTTGGTAAAAACTTAAGGGGTAAAACCCAAAAATTAGAATCAAATAAAATCATACCATCAACCCGATGGTCCCTGGGTATCTATACAGGTAACTCCATATATGACCTTAATTGCCCCGGGGAAAATATCAATCCGATTTTAACCGTGAATGATATCCGGGATGAAAAAGCCACCCTTGTTGCCGATCCATTCATGATAAAAAAAGAGGACAAATGGTATCTGTTTTTTGAAGCCGAAGTTAAAACAGATAAAGGACCCGTGGGCAAAATAGGCCTGACAACCAGTCCCGACGGCCTTTCATGGACCTATGACCGGATGATTTTAGAAGAACCTTTTCATCTTTCCTATCCCCATATATTCAACTGGAAAAATGAGTATTATATGATTCCTGAAACCCGCTCTATTCGAGCTGTCAGACTCTATAAGGCTCAAAAATTCCCCTACAAATGGGAACTTGAAAAAGTTTTATTGAAAGGCAAACGATTTGCCGACAACTCCCTTTTTCAATATAACAAACTCTGGTGGCTGTTCACCGACTCTGGTAACCATACCCTCAGACTCTATTTTTCAGATAAACCCGACGGAAAGTGGAAAGAACATTGCAAAAGCCCGATCATGAAAAAACATCCAAGCCACGCAAGACCAGGAGGACGGGTAATCATCCTGGACGGTACCCCCATTCGTTTTGCCCAGGATGCCTACCCCATCTACGGAAAACAGGTATGGGCCTTTAAGATCACGGAACTCACCCCCGATAGATACCAGGAAAAGTTGGTTGAAAACCCCATAGTCACAGCTTCTGGCTCAGGATGGAATGCAAAGGGGATGCATACCGTGGACCCCCATAGACTTGAAGATGGTTCCTGGATAGCCTGCGTCGACGGCCTTATGAACAATAAACCCCACAAAAAAGCATAACAAATGAAAAAAAAACTGAATATCTTGCATACTGTTTCCAACAATCAATGGGGGGGCCAGGAAAGACGGGTATACAATGAGTGTCGGTGGATGAATCAAAAAGGACATGCCATTACCATCATCACCCCCAAAGATACCCCCCTTTACAAAAAATCAAAAACCCGAGGATGGCAAACCCATGGAATTGAATTTAAAAAACATGGGATACTGGGAGATTTTTTTAAAATCAAATCCATACTCAAAGATTTTAAACCGGATGTGTTGAACACCCACGGGAATATGGATGCAAAATTGGCCCTCACGGCTGCAAGAAAAATGAATATACCCTGCGTCATTTTATCCAGACATATCACCCCGGCTGTAAACAACACGTGGTATAACAGGCTTTTGTACACAAAATTGTGTACCTATGTATTTACCACGGCCGATTGTACCACCCGACAGATCATCCAAGACCTGGGCGTGCCGGAAGATAGAGCATTCACCATATCCAGCGGAATTATACCGCCCCAAAAAAAATTATCAAGGCAAACTGCCCGGGAAAAAATTGCCCGGGAACTAGACCAGGATGCCAACACCCGGTATATTGGGTATATAGGAAGATTTGATCCCGCAAAAGGACTGATGGAACTTCTCCAGGCCTTTGCACAAATCAAAAACCATATTCCGGAATATCGGCTTGTTATGGTGGGTCAAACCATTCCCTGGTATGATCTTAAAAAAAAGGCAAAAGAGCTTGGTGTGGAAACCCTGGTTTTTTTTACCGGATATAAAAAAGACCCCTGGCCATACTATCGGGCATTTGACTGCAAGGTCCTGGCCAGCAGAGATAATGAGGGGATTGCCCAATCCCTTCTTGAAGCCATGTTTTCAGGCTGTCCGGTTATCGGCACCAACGTAGGAGGTATCCCCGATATTATTAAAGATCAAGAAAACGGTCTGATAACGCCCCCCAAAGACCCGACAGCCCTGGCGAGCAAACTGCTGAAAACAATTAAAGATACCAAAGAAACAGCAAAAAGAGTTAAAAATGCCTCTCAATTTGTCTCCCGGAACCATACCATCGATGTAATGGGAGAAAAAATCCTCAAACTGGTGGAAAAGGCTTTGACCCAATACAAATGCTTCACAAATCATGCCGACACTTCCGACAACTCCTAGGAGCTAAAACCATGAAATGGTGTCAGATGGCGATAAAGATACAAAAATAAGACTGGATATCACCTAATAAATTCATATTTAAAAGCCCTGATAAGAATATTGCACATGGTTGGTCTGAATTTTAAAAGCCTGGCCATTAACTTCCTTGCTTCATACTTTTCTCCACATCGATAATAGGCCATTATCAATGACTTTGCGTAGTAAGCCCAGATCCCTCTATTTTTTGACAAAAATTTTTCATTTGTTTTTAACATTAAAGATAAATTATTGGCTTCCACCTGTGACGTGGATTGTCTGCTCAAACTTTTTCTTGATTTATAAATATTTACATCAATTAAAATATCGGGAATGGCAACAAACTGCATACCTGCATTTAACATCCTCAGTAAGAGATCCAAATCTTCTGCCGTCGTTAAATTTGTATCAAACAGACCAATTTTGTTAAACACATTTTTTTTTATCATCACCCCCAAACTATTCGCCCAATAATTGAGCATGGGACATACATCTTTATTGTCATAGGAGTTAGCTGAATAGTAAAACTCTTTTTCTTCAACACAAACACTATTTTCAAAGATTCTATTTTTTTTACCGCACCATGTAAAATCTATATCCGGAAACTTTTCCAGGTGCCCCAGCAGCTTTTCCAGGTAATTATCATGGAAAACATCATCATCATCCAAAAAAACAATATAAGGATATCGTGCAGCCTTTATCCCGGTATTCCTGGCCGCCGACACACCCTGGTTATGTTCATGGCGGATATATTCCAACTTATCCCATGATATCTCGGACTGCTCGATTAGATTATCATCGGTGGATGCATCATCCACAATGATCAATTCAAACCCTCCATAGGTTTGATTGAAAACACTTGCAACAGCTCTCTGTAACAAATCGCTTCTGTTATATGTAGTAATAATAATACTAAAATTTAACATCAATGAAAATTCCTATGTCATTTGTTTGCAGTTTAAAAAAACAATACCAATATAAATAAGCTCCGGGATAATCGTCTGCCCAACCACCTCTTAACCTTTAGGCAGCCTGATATCTAAAAATGATTCCAATCCCTTTTTCTTTAAATAAAACTTGGCATATTTATAAAAAGTGCCTTCAAAATTACCAAAGGCGATGATAAATCCAGGCCAGCCGTCCAGACACCCCAATTTTAAAAAATAGAGGGAAAAAGCGGCCCAGAATCCATGGAAAACAGCTTTGAACATGCCGGAACTCTGCCCTCCTGATTCAGCTAATTTATCAGCCCCCAGGGTGGAATATCTATTGGCCTTATGGATCACCTCTTCAAGATTTTTAAACGGAATTTGATTGATAAACGCCTTGAAATACCCGCAGGATTTTTCACTTATCACCTCGTAACGTTCATGAACCGCATCGGGCTTAAAAATAAGACTGCCTTTCCTGAAAAGCTGGGGTTGCCTGTAATCAGGATAGAAACCTGCGTGGCGAATCCATTTGCCCATGAAATAATTGCGCCGGGGCACATAATAGGCGTCCAGACTGTCCGATGCATTAATAATTTTAATTATCTCTTGTTTTGCAGCACTGGTGCACCGTTCATCGGAATCAAGACTGAATATCCAATCATGGCTACAGGCGGCAATGGCATCATTTCTTAACTTTCCAAACCCCTTGAAAGGAATCTGAACCACCTTTGCGCCATGGGCCTTTGCAATTTCCACCGTCCCATCTGTGCTGAATGAATCAGCCACAATAATTTCGTCAGCCCAGGCCACACTTTTCAGGGCATCCTTGATCTTTTCTTCCTCATTAAAGGCAATGATATAAACAGATATTTTTTCCATCAAGTATTCCCCTTACCCGCAACTTCCAAATGATTTAAAAACCCATAGGTAATCGTCAAAAATAATAAAGTCCCGGTATTTAAGATCTGGGTATCAAACATACCACCTAAAAACAGAACCAGGCAGGTGGAAAACACAAAATAACCCAGGGGGGTTTTCCTAACCCTCCAGGATCTGGCAAACATATTCCAGAACAACCAGATAAGAGAGATAATACCCAATATTCCAAAGCTTGCCCCCATATACAAAAAATTATTATGGGGATGCTCAATCCCATATCCTTTGCCCCCGGTGACTTCGACAAGACTACCCGTACCAACACCTGTAACAGGATGCTGTTTGATAACCCCAAGGGCAAGATTTGCCATATAAAACCTTGGCATTCCCTTGATATTTTCTCCCTCCAGAGCTTTTTCCTTATTTGTCTCAAGCTTGGTAACAGTATTAACCACACGATGTTTGACAACCGGAGACAAAAAAAGAGCAGATACCAGTACCGCACAAATCACTAACTTACCAATCAAGGGTAATCCATACCCAAGATCCCAGGCTATCAGGGGGGAAACCAGAACAAATATCAGATATCCGCTGCGGCCTTCCAGCACGGTCAAATGAAATATAAAAGCCAATATCAGTAAAACCAGTACAATTTTACCCTGCCTGGTTGTTACCCGCTTAAAATAAAAAGCTGCCATTAAAATACCTACGAGCAGATACATGGAAATCAGGGTATGTACAATACCAAAACCTAGAAAAGCGGCCTTGATCGGGACTGCCAACCCCAAAAATTGAACCAGAGCCAGAGCAGCTCCGGCAAAAAGACCTGTCCACAATGCACAGACAAAAATAAAGAGACGTTTATCACTCATACAGCAGCCGGCGGTGATAAGTGCGGCAATCCAATATTGAGTTTTCATGGCATAGTCCATACCAAGATCCAGGTTCCTAGAATAGGTCAGGCCGATCCAGGGCAGGAGAACAAACAAAATTACAGGAAAGAACCAGGACTGTTTTATAACCGAGCCAACCTGGGTAAACCGTCCTGAAAAAAGCCAGACGGCAAAGGTAAGCCCAAGAGCAATCAAAGGAGGTGCCGTGCCTGTGGGCAATAGTAAAAAGACTAATGTAAGGGACCAGAAGACAGCATCATCCGGCGAGGTCTGGGACAAATATTTTTTAAAAAATTTCATTTTTATCGCTTTCATTGTAAGGCACCAACTGACTTAGCCCGGATTCACAAAAAAATACCGGTGATGCAATTGCCTTTTCCAATATTTTATCATTTTTTTCCAAATTATTACGGGAATTTTCTTGGTGCCACAAATGATAACAAATAGCTTTAAAGGGATTTTCTTTTCGCTTCAGGCCATATTTATACAACCTGACAACAATTTCCTGATCTTCTCTACCCCATCCCTGTATCGCCTGATTATAACCATTAACAGCCACAAGATCTTTCTTGAAAAATCCCATGTTACATCCCCTTATACCGGAAAGCTTTGAGGTCTTATGGGCAGGCCAGAAAGGGAGCCTGAGAATATGATGGCTGTTTGAAATATCCAAAGTAACGGCATGGACCAAACGCCTGGCAAAAGAATCCATATTAAGACATGTAAACCGATCTTCTACTTTTTGATTGACAATGACCCGTTTGCCCTGGAAAAAACACCCGTTTTCCGCCAGCAAAAGATGATCCTGGACAAAATGTTTTTCAGGAATGCAATCTCCGTCAAGCATCAGCAGGTAATCACCCCGGGCTTTCAAAATTGCCTTGTTCCGAATCCTGGACAATCTAAATCCCCTGTCTTCCTGCCAGACATGATGGACAAAAATATCCGGCCGGGAAAGATATGGAGCAAGCACCCCGGCAGTCTCTTTTGTAGAACCGTCATCGGCAATGATAACCTCATGGGGCAGACGGGTCTGGTTCACCAGACCATCCAGAACCTTTACCAGGGCCTTGGGCCGATTATATGTGGGAACAATCACAGAAACTTTCATGACACCTCAAATTTTCTTTCGATAGCCATTGATACTTGGGAAACACTCAATTGCTCCATACACCGATAATTGTCGCAGGGTTTTTGCCGGTAGCAAGGAGAACAATCAAGATCTTTTTGAATAACGGTATGAATAACGCCATATGGTCCAGTGCGAACAGGGTTTGCAGGCCCAAAAATAGCAAATACGGGTATATTAAGAGCTGCCGCCATATGCATGGGCCCTGTATCATTACAGATAAAATATTTTGCCCCTCCGATTACGGCCAGCAAATCCTTGAGGTTGGTTTTTCCTGCGATGGAAAAAGCATTTTTCTTGGAATGCAATACCACTTCATTGGCAATATCAGCTTCGGCAGCTGCGCTTATCACCACAACGGGCAAAGAAAGCCTTGAGGCCAATTCACCAAATTTATGGGCAGGCCACCTGTTGGCCGGTTTTCCGGCAGACGGACTCATCACCACATAGTCTTTTGGCAGACTGCGGCAAATTGGAGGACAAAGATCATAGGGAGCAAAAGGATAAGAAATTTCATCGATGGGGCAACCCATAAACTGAGCTATTTTCAGATATCGGTCGATGGCATGAATATTCATGCTCCCATGGATTTTATGGGTATAAAAAAACGGGCTGCCTTCATCAGACTCCTTAAAACCCAACCTTATTTTAGTCTTTGAAAAATAACTGATCACCCCGGATCTGAAAAGGCCAGACAGATCTATGGACACATCATAGGCCGATGCACCAAGACCCCGGCGAAGATCATTTATTTCTCCAAGGGTCTGTTTTAAGTTCCCAATTTTTTTCCATTGGTCTTTTTTAATCACCCACAATCTATCGATCATGGGATGACCTTCCAAAAAAGTGTGGAGACCATGGCCCACCACCCAATCAATTTTTGCATGGGGAAATCCTTTTTTAAGGGCGTTCAAAAAAGGCAGAGAATGAACAATATCTCCCAGGGCACTGGGTTTTATAATCAAAATATTTTTTACAGATTTAAACAGAACCATTTCCTCCATTCATTTTTATTCCTCTCCTTCTGAACCGGACCGGATCAGCCCAGAACAGATCGGCAAACTTCCATGACCGCATCCACACCAATACGGGTCATACACCGGTGATCTACGGGACATTCATCCTTCAAGCAGGGAGCGCAGGATGTAGACTCCCTGACCATGATACTATTTGCGTTTACTGGGGCTGTGGCAATATAGTCGGTGGAACCGATTATGGCCACCTGGTTCACATTCAGTGCTGCCGCTGCATGCATGAGCCCAGAATCATTGGTCACAAACAGATCACAATTTTCAATCAGGGCAAAGGCTTGGGAAAGAGTTGTTTTCCCGGCTATATTGATACAGCACCCCGGTGCCATGTCCATAATTTGATTTCCAAGGGCATCATCGGCAGGCCCCCCAAAAATCAACACCTTTGTCCGGTATTGGTGGAAAAGCTGACGACAAAGATCGGCATACCGATCAGGAAACCAGCGTTTGGCCGTCCCCCCGGTGGCTCCGGGGTTAATACCCACTAGGGGAGTTGTTTCCCCCAATCCATTTACTGACAGCAGTTTTTTTGCAGACTCCCTGTCTCCAGCATTTAAAACCAAGTCCAGTTTTTTACCATCGTCTTCCAGCCCTGCTCCCCTGAGAATCCCAATATAATAATCAATGAGATGGGCCTTTTTCAAATTCGGGGGAAGTTTCACACACCGGTTGAGCAGCAAAGATCTTCCATCCGTATTATATCCTACCCGCTCGGGAATCCGGGCCAAAAACGCCAGCAAAGCCGCTTCAAAAGCATTTTGCATAAGTATGGCCATATCAAAACGACGTTTTCGAATATCTCCTGCAAGCCGCAGGGTGCCCTTCCCCATTTTATGTCTGCCGGAATTTTCATAGATCATAACCTCATCAACATGGGGATTTGTTTCATAAACCGGAACCACCCAGGGTTTTGCAAGAACGGTAATCCTGGCCCTGGGATAATTTTTGCGCATCCCCCGGATCACCGGAGTTGTCATGATGGCATCTCCCACCCAATTGGCCGCCCGGATCAAGATACGGGACTCACAATTGTCTTTGAGCATAAGTTTTATCATATTATTTTCGAGGAAAAGAACAATAGGGTTTTATTTTCCAGCGATTATGCACCCAGAAATACTGATCCGGAAACCTTCGCACCATGGATTCAATGACTGTGGTATAATTCTGAGTATTATTTTCAATATCTTTTATCCGGTCACCGGTTTGCTCAAGGGGAATCTCCGGAAAAAATTCAATGACAAATTTTCTGTTTTTCCGCATGCCACACATGGGTACCACCGCAGTTTTTGTTCTCATAACAAGGGCGGCAAAACCGTTGTTGGTACAGGCAGACCGACCGAAAAAATCCACAAAAACCCCCCTATACCAGTCCACACTCTGATCCAACAAGGTCCCTACCACCCCGCCCTCTCCCAGGATAGTATCCAATTTTTTCGATGCTCCCCGAATGGGGACCATGGTAAGACCAAAACGCTGTCTAATATCCAGCAACAGCCGTTCAAGGGGTTCAAAATCCATTTTTCGATAAAGACCATAACCCTTCAATCGAGTCTCTTCTATGGCATGGATATTCAAATCAAAATTACCCAGATGCCCGGCAAGGACCATGACCCCCCGCCCCTTTGCCTGGGCACTTTCCAGATGCTCAATACCCTTGACAGTAAAATGGGATAAAAGAGTCTCCCGATCAAGCCCGTAAGACCAGGCTATTTCAAAGAAAATACTGGCAATATTTTTAAAAACCTGTTTTCCCGTCTTCATCACCTGGAAGGGTGTCATCTGATCACCCAGAGCCTTCTCAATATTATCCAGAGTCACCTTCCTATGACGCTTATCAAGCTTAAACCACAACAACCCCAATAAATCGGAACAAAAGGTTGCCACAGATATGGGTAACCGCCCCAACAGGAGAACCAGCAACTTTAATAATTTATAAACTTTTTCATTACTCATTGGTTCAACCTTGATTCTATAAACCTTTCAAAGACCTTTTCATTTTCAAACCTGATCTTAATACCGACCACGGCCAGATCAGTATCCCACCCAATATCATCCCCCAACTTCACCCAATCTTTTTCCGTGGTAACAATCAGATCTGTTCCAATATCCCTGGCTCTTTTTTTTATCAAAAGAATATCCGCTCTTGTATACATGTAATGGTCTTTAAATTCAAGATAATCCACCACTTTTACCCCAAGTTCCACAGCTGTTTTTCTGAAAGATTTATTATTGGCAATCCCTGAAAATAAGAGACCATGGCGATCTTTGAGAGAATCTGGACAAGGAAGAACTGTCTTGATTTTTTTTTGTCGAAACAGCATTTGCGATAAATAAGGAGTATGACAAGTTTTAAAAAAAGGAAGATGGCCACATTGACTTAAGATAGTTTTTTGCCCGACCCTGTTTTTTTGATCGACACCATCCTGATCTTTCGATCTTTTTTTTTCAGGACAGCGGGTAAACACAATGGCATGGGCACGATTTTTTGACATGGCTGGTGTTTCCCGCAACCTTCCCGCCGGCAACATCCTCTTATTTCCCAAGGGCCGATCATGGTCAAACAAAAGAATATTCAAATCTCTTTCCAAGCTAACATGGGCAAAACCATCATCCAAAACAATCACGTTGGCGTCCAACTGCTCAATGGCAAATTTTCCGGCAGCATACCGATCCCTTCCCACAACAACGGGAAAAGTCTTCCTCCTGGCCATCATATAGGGCTCATCTCCTGCGGTCTTCGCATCCAGAAAAATCTTTTCACCATCACCGACTATCCCAACTTCCGACTCCAATCTGCCTTTATACCCCCGGCTGATAACCACGGGCCGTTTACCCATTTTTATCAAAAGCTCCGCAATACAGATGGCCATGGGGGTTTTACCCACCCCGCCCGCCATAATATTGCCAATGGAAATGACAAAACAGGGCAGACGTCTGGATTTTAACACTCCTGACCTATATAAGCTGAGCCGGAGCTCAGAACCAAAGCGATAAACACCTGAAGCCATTACCAGCAATTGTTCAAAGGAAAAAAATCCAGGCGTATAATCCTGGTCTGAAATACGGGTAATTTTTTTTTCCAACCGGCTAAACCAGGAATCAGACAAAATTAAGTTCCTCCAGCTTTGTAATGATTCTATCCACGGCACCGGCATTTCCTAAAAACACCTTGTAGCAGGCTTTTCCCATCTGTTCCGCCAAAGCCGGATTTTTTAAAATCCCTTCCAGTTTTTCTTGTATCTGGGATGCAGTTTCAACCCTCAGTGCCCCTTTTTCATCCACCAGCAGATCCGCGATTTGTAAAAAATCTGTCATGTGGGGACCAAACAGAACAGGTTTGCCGAACATGGCGGGTTCAAGGGGATTATGCCCTCCCAGGGGCAGAAGAGAGCCGCCGATAAATGCAAGATCACAGATAGCATAGGTTAGGGCAAGCAATCCCATTTGATCAATCAAGATAATATCATGGCGAGAACGGCCAGGCTTTAACTGTGAAAACAAAACCGGGTGATGGGGAAAAGATGGGATCTGCTCCATCAATTTTTCACTTCTTTTTGGATCCCGGGGCGCCAGGATCAGCTTGAGGTTCGGCATATTTTTTTTCACGGATGCAAAGACCGCCAGCAAAATATTTTCCTCCCCTTCATGGGTGCTGCCGGCGATCCAAATCCTATCCCCCTCCTGAATGCCGAACCTGGCTTCCAATTTTGAGATCCCTGGTTTACCCAAATCCACAGGAACTTGGTCAAATTTAATATTTCCCATAATAGACAGACAAGTTCCCGGAACACCCATTTTTTTAAACCGCTGGGCATCCAAAGGAGTTTGGGCCATGATATGGGCCAAAGAAGAAAAAAACAAGGAAGAAAACCGGCCCATCTTAAGATATCCTTTCAAGGAACGCATGGAAAGCCTTGCATTAATCAAGACCACCGGAATCTTTTTTTGTTTCATATAATAAAGAAATCCAGGCCAATAATCGGTTTCAACAAGACAAACAAGATCCGGTTCAATATGCTTATAAATCCTTAAAACCGAAACCCAAAAATCCAGGGGAAAATAACCAATCTGTGATACAAGACAATCATTGCCACTACAAAACAATTGTTGAGCAGTGTCAAACCCTGTTTTGGTGGATACTGTAAAAATAATCTGGGCTCCAGGTTTTCTTTTTTTCAGGGATTGAACAAAGGGAAGAGCCGAACGTACCTCCCCCACGGACAAGGCATGGACCCAAATTCGAAAGCTTGTGTTTTTTTTTCTTTTAAACCCGGTGCATATTCCCAGCCGCTGGAAAAGATTAGCCCTCCTTTTTTTCGATAATAGGTACACCAAAGGAAAAACAGGCAGGGCCAGAAAAAAAATCAAGGTCGACAAGATGTAGTAAATCAGTATGATAATTTCACCTGCCCTATTCCGAATTAATCAAATATATGGTCCCCATACAAAGAAATGCCAGATTGGCCACCCAGGCTGCTATAATAGGCGGTAAAATCGTTGCATACCCCATGGACAGACAAAATCCATACATGATCCAATACAAAAAGCAGATCACCACCCCAATGGCAATGCCCAGGGGCATATTAGTTTTAACAAAAGAACGCATTCCTGTGGCAGCACCAGTCAAGGCCATAATGATACAAATAAATGGAAAAGCAATTTTTCCATTCATATCCACCTTGTAGGTGGTGGAGTCATACCCTTCTGCTTCAACCTTTTTCACATAATTTTTCAACTCAAAAAAACTCATTTCATTGGATTTTTTGGCCACAACCCCCAGGTCTTTAAGCGAGATATTCAACTTGACGGCCTTCACAGGAATCAATTTGACATCGTAGTCATTATCCCCAGGCTTATAAATCTGTTCAATGACTCCTTCAAAAACCCATTTTCCATCTTTATAGGTTCCCTTCTTGGCATCCATTCTTTCAATAATTTTAAACCCATCGCCCATGGTGGTTATCGTCACACCGGCAACTCTATGATTAATCGGATCAAAATAATTAATATGAACAAGCTTTGTTCCTGACTTTATCCAGATATCATTCCGGCCCACAGAAGCCCTGCTGGTACCTGTCTGCATCTGATTATACCGGATATAATTAGCCTTTGCCATGGAGATGGGGATAAGAGTTTCCCCAAGCACAAACATCAACACAGCCAAAACGATACCAACCAGCAATGCCGGTCTTACAAGATAATAAATACTGATACCGCTGGATTTCAAAGCGGTCAATTCATTATTCCGATTCATAACCCCGAATACGGCAATTACAGCCAAAAGGATACCAGCCGGTGTAAATTGAACAAACATATAAGGCACCTTCAACAATACGTACCAGAGTGCCTCAAAAAGAGATATGCTGGAATTGAGAAAGCGGTCCATTCGAGAAAGATAATCGATAAAGACAAAGAGAACTAAAATAATCATCTGGATAATCAAAAAAAGCTTGGTAAATTCCTTTAGCCAATATTTATGAAGGCAAGACATGGTTATGATTTCCGCTTAAATAGTCTTTGAATAACGCAAATTACCCGACGAACCACCCGGGGTAGCCGAACCGGTCTTTCTTTTGCATTCCGAATCAAAAGAAAAACACCTGCCCCTCCCATGACAACATTGGGCAACCACATACCAAGGGCGGGTGGATAATGACCTGTTTGTCCCACTGACCAGCCAGCTGCCAGCAAAAAATAATATAATAGGAAAAAAAAGATCCCCAGACTAAAACCTGAAGATTTGCGCAGGGACATGGACTGGATACCCAGGGGAAATGCCAGAAGCCCTAAAGCCAGACAGGCAAAAGGAATGGAAAATTTTTCATGGAGCACCATCAAAGCCGCTCTTCTTTGCTGGGGATTATCATCAATACCGGCCCGTATCAAGTGTACAATCTCTGTCAGACTGAGTTCATCCAGATCCTTGTCCAGGGTTTGACTCTCCCCCTTGGTACCCCCAAGATCTATATTTATATCATAGGATCCAAAATTGGTATTGCTAACCGAGTTATCTTCGCTATTGACCTGATTAATCATACCATCATAAAGCCGTATGGTATAAATTTTTTCATTATCCTGGTGGATCAATGCACCCAAAGGCGCCACAGAAATGCTGGTTATCCCCTTGGTTCTCCGATCCTCAATAAACACGTCTTTAAGAGTTCTCGTTTTCATATTCACATGGGAAACATAAATCATGATATCCGACAACTTCGAGTTAAACTGCCTTTCCTGGAGGGCGGCATCAATACTTGACCTGGCAATTTCAATGCTTTTCTTTTTTAAAGAAAGTTTGCCCCAGGAAACTCCGAAAACAGTAACCCCCATGGTCAAGCAAGTGGCTAGCAAACAAAATATCATCACCGGGGGCAATATTTTATACAGGGAAACCCCGGCCCCCTTGAGAGCAACTATCTCATTTTCACCGGACATGCGCATTAATGTCAACAACACCGCTATCATGGCAGACATGGGAAGGGTAAACTCTATGAATCTGGGAAGGGTAAATACCACCAGGAGCAAAATCGAAGACAACCCCATATTATAATTAACCACCATATTGGTAATTTCCGGAATCCGCGTCATCAAAAACACAAAGGTCAGAAAAAATAAACTAATGGCAAAGGGGGGAATTAACTCTTTAAAAATATATTTATTTATTATTTTAATCTGCATCATTCCCAGGGAAAATATAAGTTAGAAGCCAAAGTGTCAAGATTTTAATAATAAGAACAATAATACGGGTTTTCAACAAATTATTTTCATGTTAATAAAGCTGTCATGAATTGTATCATAGTTGCAAGCGGAAACCTGTTGTTCAGCCCGGGGATAAAAAAACTTTTAAAAGAAGCTGATTTGATCATTGCGGCAGATGGCGGGGCAGGTCATCTGAAACAAATGAACATCCATCCCCATGCCATCATTGGTGACATGGATTCCATTCACCCGGAAACCAGACAATTTTTTGAGAAAAATTTCACCCCCATCGTCACCCACCCCTCCCGGAAAAATAACACAGATACAGATCTATGTATTGATTTTGCCCTTAAAAAAGGTGCCACCACTATCACCTTGCTCGGGGTGACAGGCCAAAGACTTGACCATACACTGGCCAATATTTTTTTATTGCGCAAACTTGCAGCCCTAGGGATTAAATCAAGAATATTAGATGCGAACAATGAGATCTACCTTATCACAGATCATCTTAAACTCAAGGGTGAAAAAGGCGAACTTTTGTCTGTAATTCCGATTTCAGACAAGGTGACGGGACTAACCATCACAGGACTCGAATTCCCCCTTGAAAACGCTTCTATTTCCATGGGTTCCTCCCTGGGAATCAGCAACTATTTTAAAAAAGACCATGCAACTATCTCCATTGCAACAGGTATTTTACTCATCACAAAATCAAAAGATTAACTGGTGATCCCTTAGTTTTCCCCCTCGGATACTTTTGGTTCAGCCTGTTTTTCCCCATTCACTTCTTCCACCTCTTTTTCCAGACCCATGGTGTGCTCAATTAGAAATTCTTCCACTTTTTCAATGGTGGTTGAAACAATCACATGTTCAATTTCAATATCTTTGATAAAACCATCCATATAAGGGTTGAGGGCATCCACCAATTTTAACTTCTGGATTTCAAGCCGGTCAAAATCCTTAATATCCTCATAAACAAGAGAACTTAAGAAAAGAACGGCCGCCTCCCGGGCCTTAGGATGCATGATAGGTATTTGCTGATCCGGCATCAATTCCTTGATTACCATATTCATATTCAGGCACAGATAACGATCCTGGGTATTTGATCGGTTTTTATTCAAATTTACTGCAATAGGTTTCATAGCAATTACTACGGCAGGGACCGCCTCACTATCTTTGGATTTTTGGACATTAGTTTTTTTCCATTCCGCAACCCGGCCATTTTCCTCTTTCAAGAGCATAATCCGCTCACCCAATTCAACAATTTCAAAAAAACTGGTATCATTCTTTTCCCAAATCTCTTCAATATTTGAATCTGTAACCGTAAAAATCAACTGTCCTTCTTCCATATGCCATGTACCCTGGGCATTTCCCTTGGATTTAACAATTTTTGACGTGGCATCGGCAATCCTAACCGAGGAATTCCAATTTCCCTGGGGACTGATAATCAAAAGAATATAGGCTCGATTCCGATATTGAGTCCAATTGCCCAAAACCAGATCTTCCTCTCCTTTTTCTTTTTCCCCGCAGCCGGTTAAAGGAAAAGCCATAAACAAAACAAGAAAAACACAGGAAAAAGCAAATTGAAATCGGGTCATAACAGAATCCTGATTTAAAGGGTTTAATGCTCTTATCGTTCAAGCTACCATGGCAAAGAATTACGGTCAAGCCAGGAGAGATCTTAAACCTGTCATATTTTTCCCATTCGGGATATAAAGACCATAACTTTAACCACAAGGAAAAATTATGCTCATCAACACATTCAGCCATATCCCGGGTATAGGATATGCGACGGAAGAAAGACTGTGGAACTCCGGCATACGGACCTGGAAAGATGCCATCCACCAGCCAGACCATACCGGCAAAAAAAATCATATCTTCCAGAAAGGCGTTCAAGCATCCATTGATCACCTGAAAAACAAAAATGCCAAATATTTTGAAGATCTTCTTCCCCCAAATCAACACTTCCGGCTTTTCCCTGAATTCAGGGACAATTGTGTTTTTCTGGATATAGAAACAACTGGTCTTTCAAACACATCCACCATCACGACAATCGCTACCTATGATGGCCGTTCTACCCGCTATTATGTCCAGGGGAAAAATCTGGATTGTTTTATAAAGGATATCCAACAATACCAGGTCCTTGTCACCTATAATGGAAAAACCTTTGACCTGCCTTTCATTCAAGAATATTTTAACTGCCAGCTACCCCATGCCCACATCGATTTAAGATATATTCTAAAAAGCTTAGGACTAAAAGGCGGGTTAAAAAAATGTGAAAAAGCAATGGGAATCGATCGCCAGGAACTGGATGGGGTGGACGGATATTTTGCTGTGCTATTATGGGAAGAATATCAAAAAAATAATAATTCCAAGGCTCTTGATACTCTTCTTGCCTACAATATCGAAGATGTGATCAACCTTGAAACCCTCATGATCAAGGCCTACAACCTTAAAATCAAAGACACTTGTTTTTCAAATTCCCATGGTATACCGATACCACCCAAAGCCTGTAATCCGATAAAACCAGATATTGATATCATCCAAAAACTATTATCCACCCACCATCAATGGTAAAACTATTTAGAGGCAGGAACACGCAGTTGGATGCATTGTGATTATGCACCCAGGAAAAGCAAAGGTGGTCTGGATACTAAACCACCTTTGCTTTAAAACACTTAAAATATCAATCGCCGCAGGAACCGCCGGAGCCGCAACTTCCGCAACCAGACTCTCCTAAGTCAATGTTTGAATCAAGATGGAATCCCATCCCGGTAAAATCAACTTTAATAACCTCGGCTTTTTCCATAAATTCTTTATCAACAACAAATTTAAGCCCTTTAACATCAAAAGAATCATCTGTATCTTTTGGCTCATCCAGAGCCATGGCAAGAGATGGACCACCTCAGCCGCCGGAATTGAGAAAAATCCTTACGGGGGTGGGTTCTTTACCCTGGAAATAATCATCAATCTGCGTTTTAGCAGAATCTGTCAATTCAATCATTGTATAACTCTCCTTTTTTTACTTGTTTGCTTTTCAATTTTACCACGCCTGAACAGTCTATATTCTAACCACGGCCTTTCTGCCTGTCAACATTATCAAAGTTGTTTTTCCACTAAATTCTATATTGTATCTATAAAATTTTTCCAAATTCAACCTGATTAAACCAATAGATACCGCATATTTTATCACCTTTGTTGCCCATCTTACCAACAAATAATTACAACCTGTACAAAAGTATGGAAAAAAGGTAGAGTTTACAATGATTTTTAAAAAGATATAATTAAAAATTATCCATTACATTCAAACCCTATAGGAACTACACAAATGAAGATACTTGTAACCGGTGGTGCTGGATATATCGGTAGTCACACCTGTGTTGAACTGTTGAAGAAAAATTACGATGTCGTGGTATTGGATAATTTTTCCAATAGCTGTGAAGAATCCTTAAACCGGGTTCAAAACATAACCCGCAAGAAACTTTCCTTCTATGAAGCTGATCTGCTTAAACCCTCTGATATTCACCAAGTGTTTAAGGACCATAAAATAGATGCTGTCATACATTTTGCCGGCCTAAAGGCCGTAGGAGAATCGGTAACCATCCCCCTGAAATATTACCACAACAATCTCACCGGCACTTTCAACCTGCTTTCGGCCATGGACCAATTTAATGTAAAAAACCTCGTTTTTTCATCATCTGCCACCGTGTATGGCGACCCCACAACCCTTCCCATCACAGAAGAGTTTCCCCTTTGCGCCACCAACCCCTATGGCAGGACAAAACTAATAATCGAAGAGGTTCTTCAGGATCTATATCAATCGGACAAAAGCTGGAGCATAGCCCTTTTGCGCTATTTTAATCCTGTGGGCGCCCATGAAAGCGGACAAATTGGAGAAGATCCCCAGGGGCTACCCAACAATCTTATGCCATATATCTCCCAGGTTGCTGTGGGCCTTCTTCCCCGACTAAGTGTCTTTGGCTCAGATTATAACACACCCGACGGAACCGGGGTTCGAGATTATATCCATGTAACGGATCTCGCCCTTGGCCATATACTGACACTTCCCAAACTTACCAGCAAACCCGGAGTTGCCACATACAACCTGGGCACTGGAAATGGATTTTCAGTACTTGAAATAATAAAAGAATTTGAAAAGGCCAGTAACCAAAAAATTTCCTATCAAATCACAGACAGAAGACCCGGCGATATTGCCACCTGTTTTGCAGATTCCTCAAAAGCAAAAAAAGAACTGGGATGGGAAACGACAAAATCCTTGGAAGACATGTGCAAGGATACCTGGAATTGGCAAAAAAATAACCCCGAAGGCTATAGAAAGCATTCCAAGGAGGATTAATAATGCCCCCCTATCTTCCCAAACTTCGACAATTGATAAAAACAGCACGGATCAAACAGGCACAAGAGCATCTTTCAATTTTATCAAGGCAACCAGACAATGCAAAACAGGAAGTAATTGAAATGCTGGCCCTGGCACCGGATAAAACAGCCCTGCCCCTGCTGGCTTTTCTACTGGGTGAAACAACTATGGATGCCCAAACCCGCGAGCGTCTTTTTCAACTGACAACCGACAGGGCCCACCTGAATTTCACATTTACAAATATCCTTTTGGATAATGGAGACCGAGCACAACTCATTCACTATTCTCCTTTATTCAAACATGTTCTATCCCAAGAAACCAATGAGGACCTGTTAAACAAAATTATTAGTACCGCAGGCAAACTTAAATTGGAAAATCTGGTTGACGATATAGCAGAATTCATATTCTATGACCATGTGACCTTAAAGACCGACGCGATAACGGCTCTGAAACACATAGGAAATACCAAAGCCCTGGAACGACTGGAAAAGGTTGCATTAACCGATAAATGCGACCAAAACATCCTGAATACCATTGATATTTTGAAAACAGATCTATCCGATGCCCACCTATCTGCAAAAAAACCAGATATAATTCAACAACAAAAGACAAATAGTTTTGAATCAAATCTGACACTTCTGGCCTCAAAAAAACTCGAAGACAGATACCAGGCAATGAACTATTTTTCCGACCAGGGAGCCCAAGTAGCAGAGGCGTTAGCTGCAACCATTACCGATCTGGATGATCTGGACCACGACCTGATTATTAATCTATTGGATCTTACCGCAAAAACCATTCCCCGGGGGGCAATAGATAATCTTCTCACTCTTATTGCACAAAAAAAAATTGATCCCCAAATAAGATTTGCAATTTATAATGCCCTGGAAGCATTTCCTGAACTGGAATCGGTAGCCGGAATTATCAAGGGGATATCAGATCCGTCCATGTACGTCAGAATAGCAGCTATCAAGGTTTTGGAAAGGCATTATTCCGACTATATTCTGGCTGAAATAAAAAACAAAATAGAATCTGGTACCAAAACAGGTGAAATGCTGGTTCACAGCATCCTTGACGCCGGAGCTGTCTGTCTCATGGAGGCTTTGATGGTATCTGATACCTTTTTCTATATTGCCTCAAATTATATTGACAAAACTTGCTCCATACCAGTGATGGAGTCATTTATCAAAATACTTGAAAAAAGCAAGCTCAAATCAACCGTAAAAAAATATACCCGTAACAGGGATCAAAAAACTAAAATCAAAAAAAAAGTTTTTGTTATAATCAGTTTATCCCATTCATATCTGAATGTTTACACCAAACTGATTGATACATGCGGTCATGCCAGCCTGACATTTACGGACACCCAAGAAGCCTTTGAATCCATTCTGGTAAAAAAACCTGCCGCCATTGTCTGCGATCTGTTTTTTAATAATATGACCGCCATGAACTTTGCCCGGGAAATCAGGGAGATGTACACTCCACAAGAGGTACCCATAATAATATCATCCTTGCAAAAAGAACTTTCCAAGCCTGAGCTTGACACAGAACTTAAAAAAGCAAAGATAGATTTATTTTGTAATTTTCCGGCTACACCAGGCCAGATAAAATCCTGGATTAAGGCAACGTGAAGAACGTAGATGGACACAAACCCATTGCCATTGGTGCCCGGCTAAAAAAATGCCCCCAAATCCATACCATAGGATTCAAACCCAATTTTTCAGATTACAGCCCCGGAGAACAGAAGCAATTTTATTGCTCTTCCAAAATCTATTATCCCACAGCCTTTTATGCAGATCTATTTAATGCCATGGGAAAAACGACATTTCCCAGCTACCATACCTATAAATTTGCCCAGGATAAAATCAAGCAAACCGCCATATTTCAGATGTTGGGCCTTCCCCATCCCCGTACAAAAATTTTTTATGGTCTCCAACCAAAAAAACTCATATTAAAAGAGTTCAATTTTCCCTTTATTGCAAAAATTCCCAGGGGATCGGCAAACGGTATTGGGGTTCATCTCATTCAAACACCTAAAGACCTGGAACAATATTTAAGTCAGCAGGGACCGGCCTATATTCAGGAATATCTGCCCATTAAAAGGGACATGAGAATCATCGTAATAGGAAGACAGGTGGCATTAGGATTTTGGCGCATTGCCGCAAAAGACACCTTCAAAACTAATCTGTCCCAGGGCGGAAAAATCAGCTTTGATCCCCTGCCGGCAAAGGCATTGGACCTGGCGCTTTTAACAGCCAACAAATGCGGATGGGATGATGTAGGTATTGATATTATACAATCAGCCAATCGTCTTTATCTCCTAGAAGGCAATATGAAATACGGAACAAAAGGATTCCAAAAAGCAGGTATTGACTATAAAGGACTTCTTGTTAACCTAATTCTTAAAAATTACATATAATTACTGCATATCAAAGCAGGCCAGCCTCTTTTTCATCTTCCTCCCACGCTGAAATATAAGAGTTTATCGATGCATATTTTGATTTATCCAAGGGTTTTAACAAAAGATAACCCATTTTTTCAATATGCTGTTCAAGCAAACTAAAAAAAGCCTTTTCCACATTTTGTTTTTCCGTGGACTCCTTCAAAACACCCATTGAAGCATCTATTTGCTTTAAACTATCTGCCTCTTTCGTGACCAGGCAGGTTAAATGTCCTTCGGGTACAAAAACCTCACAGACAAATATATTCCATTCCTCGGGGAAATGATTGATTTTCCAAGGACTTAAACCTTCAGGCCTTAAAATATTTTTATTTTTTGGATTAAAAGGAGATTGAACAAAGGTCATTTTCCTTTGATCAAACTGCATCAACTCTTTCAACAACAAATTAATATCATCGCTAAAAATCCACTCTTCCGGTTCCAACAGCGTTGGTGGGAATTCATTACTGGTCAAAACATATTTAAAGGGTTTATCTTTCCAGAATTTTTTAAAATCCATTACATTGGGCAACACCTGTCTCACACATGATTCCGGCATATTCACACTTTCTTTATATTAATATTAAACATCAATGCCCCTTTTATAAATCATGATTCAAACACCCACAAGGATTAAATGCAGCCAAAGGTTAACAATATCTATTTTCCAATTCTACATTCTTTTTCCAAAATGGCTATCCATCAGCTTTAAATATGCTTCTTTCTTCAAAAATTTCACCAATAAAGCATCAACACAGTTTTAATTTTCCTGTTCAACCTGCTTTGAATATCAATCATCACACCCTCTAAAGGTAAAAAAGTCATAACCCCGGGATTGGTTTTCACGGAGAAAATCAAAATAATCGGAAAAATCGGGAATAGTTCCACTCTCTTTAAGATCTTGAACCAGATCTCGATATTTTATTATAGGAGTTTCCCAAAAATTTTTTTTACTCTTTTGTTTTATAATAAAATTTATCAATGAATTGCTATCCACTAAAGTGTTCATAAAAAACAAATCCGCTTCTTTGCCAAATTTTCAGATAGTGCAAACCGGCAAAGAAAAATCATTAGATTAATAATCCAATGATTTTTTTCCGCCGGATGTTCAAAATTTTGAAAATTCAAATTCCCATATAACGCCATGGGATATAACCATGAATAATGAGATAAACAGCAATGATTGTGCCAAGCCACTCTGGGCGAAACGGTACAGGCTAACCATTTATAATTATACTGGATAAACACCAATCCTCGGCTTTCCCAGCTCACCTTGACACCTTAAAAAAATGCACAAATCCATGGGCAAACCATAGACCGAACTAAAATAACAATCCATAACCCCTTTAATTTTAAACAAAATAAACTTATGCATATAAACAAACACAGTCTGCACATAAATATGTGCAGACTGTGGACACCAGGGATCTGCACTATCAAAAATAATAAAAAGGACAAAAGAAAATTCCTTCACCAGCATTTTCAATTCTCCCTGCACATGGAAATGTGCATTTTTAATGCAATATTTTCAAACCACCCCACCAGACAACCCAAATTTATATATTTATTTCAGATAGTTATAAAAAAGCCTCCCAAATAAAATAAGATTGGTCTAAAGCTTGCGTATCAAGTTAACAATAAAAAAATTGTTATATCCTAAGATATGACAAATCAAGATAACAAAGGAGAAAAATCATGAAAAAGTTATTAATATCAGCATTTGTAATTGGTGTTCTGGTTGCCGGATATGCAATACCAGTAATGGCTGTCGGAGGAGGAGGCCCCTGCTGAATTAAAACCTATCCAGCAGGTCAAGTTTTAAAAAAGCACGGTAACTACCGTGCTTTTTTAATTTTTTGCAAACAAATTACAACCTCTAAAATTTGGTTTCTTGCATATAAAATTCTGCCATGGTAAATTTCACCCTCTTTGAACATCTATAAATCAAGGAGACAAATGAATCTACCAGGTATAACTTCTCTATTTTATACTATTTTTTTTTCCTTTAGCTTAGTTTTCCTAACTGCCTGTACAAACCCGAAAGAAAAACAAATGACACAAAGAGCTGTATCAGGACCGGTATTCATCAACGGCGGTATTTACCGGACACCTCTACGAAGCAGCCCTACCACCCTTGATCCTGCCTATGTTCAAAATGAATATGGTGTAACCGTAATAAAGCAAATTTTTGATGGATTAGTTCGGTTTGATCCATACCTTTCAGTTTTGCCAGCCCTGGCTGAAACATGGCAGATAAAAAATGGAGGAAAAGAATACCAGTTTGTTCTAAGGGAAAATGCCTGGTTTCATAACCTTAACCCCGTCACTTCCGATGATGTAATTTTTTCCATCACCAGACTTTTACGGACTGAGCCTGCCCCTGCTATACTACCCCATCTGCTTAAAATTGTCGGAGCAAAGGAATACAGGAAAAAAATTTTGGAAAAAGTTCCAGGGTTGAAAATTAAAACCAATAAAATTTTTACGGTCAACCTTAACAAAGCCCATGCCCCCTTTCTGACATCTCTGGGAATGTACCAGGCCGCCATTGTCCCAAAAAAAGAAGTGCTCAGACTGGGAAATAATTTTGGGAAATATCCAGTGGGAAGCGGCCCCTTCAGATTTATATCCTGGGATAAAAAAAAAACAATCCGCCTTAAACAGTTCAAAACCTATTATGCCGGGTCAGCTTTCCTTGATGAAATCCATTTCAGGATATACCCGGGAGGACAGGATCCCAAGGTATTATCAGATTTTCAAAATGGTCAGCTTGAAGAAATGGCAGCCTATGGAGAGGCTAAAAAAAAACTTGCAAAAACAAAAGAGCTTAAATGGTTTCACAGACCTTCTTTAAGCCTCTTTTTTTATGGCATGAACCTGAGCCATCCCAACCTTGCAAACCCTGACCTTCGAAAAGCCCTTTCCATTGCCATTAACCGCCGTAAATTTGTCAACAAGATTTATAAGGGCCAGTTTGAAATTGCCAGAACAATTTTACCACCTGGTATGCCGGGGTATCATCCTTTGAACTGGATAAAGGACAACAATCCTAATCTTGCCGGCCAATATTTAAAACAAGCTTTTGCAAAAATGCCCAGGGATCTTCCAGAACTTGAGATCGTATCTGCCTTTAAAACTCCCCGAGTAGTACAGGAAATGGCTATGATCAATAAATTCTGGTCTGGGCTCGGCATAAACATCAGGGTAAAGTACATTACTGATTGGAACAAATTTGAAGCCTATCTACGCTCCAATGAGGTCCAGATTTACCGATATGCATGGTCTGCAGACATGCCGGATCCTGACAGTTTTTTATATTCTCTTTTTGCCTCGGAATCACCTACCAATTTTATGAACTTTAAAGATAAAAACATAGACCTGATGCTGTTGAATGCAAGGGGAATAGTAAACCCAATTGAGAGAACAAAAATGTACCAGAAGATCGAAGCCATCATAATGGATTCAACCCCCCTTATCCCGCTTTTTTATATGGGAGTAGACCGGGCATACCAACCCTATGTTAAATCCGTCAGCGTAAGCGCCCTGGGTGCCCATACCATGCCTCTCAACCGAATCTGGTTTGCCCCCCAAACCACCAAATAATCACGGAGGAAAAGCTTGAACCCGGAAAAAGCCCATACCATTGGCCCCCCTGTCAAAAAAAGAGTGCTGAAAAAAAACGGATTTATATCCCTGCGCTATCGATTTATCCTTGTCACCTCATTAATGCTTCTACTCTTACTGACCACCCTTGCCTTGGTTCTGGGCATCCTCCAAACTCAAACCATCCAGAACCGAATTGAAAAGCGAGGAATGTCCATGGCAAAAAATCTTGCTGCCGTATCCATTGACCACCTGATCACCTATAACTATTTTGCCCTGGAAAAACTGGTAAATCAAGCAGTCAAGAATCCAGAAATCATTTATGTCATTATCCATGACAAGGAAGGAAGAGTAGCAGGCTACAGCAAAAGACCAGATCTCCAAAACAAAATGCTGGTAGATAAGATCAGCCTCAATGCCATCGAAGCAAAAAAAACCTTTGTTGTTGTTCATTCTCCGGAACCAGGCCACACCCCGGTAATGGATATAGCCATGCCAGTTTACCTCCCCGGTTCCCAGGATCAATGGGGAACCATCCGGGTCTGTCTGTCCCTTGAATTGATGTATCAGCAAATTCACCAAACTCTCTGGAGCATTCTTATCCTAGGGACTATGGCCCTGGCCATTGGTATTTTAATCTCCAATTGGGCAGCCCAGCGAGTAACAAGCCCCCTGGAAACATTAGTTAACGCCACTATTGAAGCTGCCAGAGGCAATTTAAAACAAACAATTTCCATTCACACCAGGGATGAGGTGGAAATCCTAGCATCCAATTTTTCCTTTATGATCCAAGAAATTCTTGCCCAAAAACAGCAACTGGAAAACCAGGTCAAAGAGATCAAACAATTGCAACAATATGCAGAAAAAATTGTAGCCACAATGAGTGACGGCCTTTTAGCCATCGATATGAAGGGCATTGTGACACAAATAAACCCTGCCGCCCGGACAATTTTAGGTATACCCAGGGAACAGATCGTAAAAGGCCATCATGTTTTGGCTCTTTTCAGCAAAGAAATACCCCTTGCAGATTATATAAAACAATCCCTTAAAAACCCCTCCGGCAGGAACCAACAGGAGATCCATCTACAGAGAGGAAAAAAGACCCAGGTGCTTTTGACGGGGGCTGGAATTCTTGAATCGGATCAAAAACAAAACAGTCAGATCATCTTCAATCTCAACGATATTACGATCCTAAAAAAACTTGAGAGAAAAATCCGCCAGAATCAACGACTTGCAGATTTAGGAACACTGGGGGCCGGCATGGCCCATGAAATTCGCAATCCCCTTTCCGCCATCAAAACCTATGTGGCGCTGCTACCCCAAAAAATTGCTAAACCCGGTTTCCTGGAAAAATTTCAAAGAACCGTTCCCAGGGAAATCAACCGGCTCAACACCCTCATTGAAGAACTATTAGAGCTATCAAGACCACCGAAATACAATTTCAAACCCACTGATATTCTGACATTATTACAGCAGAGCATTGAATTGCTGGAAGGCGATTTGAGGGCCGAGAACATTGAATACCAATGGGATATTCCCAATAAATTGCCAAGGATCATGGTAGATTCGGATCAACTTAAAAAAGTATTCCTAAATCTCATACTAAATAGCACCCAGGCGATGCCCAATGGCGGAACAATCACCATCCAGGCCTTTTGTAAACAAAATTTGCTAATTTTAAAATTTGGAGATACAGGCCATGGATTTTCACCCGAACTTGCCCAAAATATTTTCACACCTTTTTTTACCACCAAGGCCAAAGGAACAGGACTGGGACTTGCCATCACCCATAAGGTGATCGCAGAACACGGGGGACAAATTGAAGCAAAAAGCCGGAAAGGTAATGGTAGCTGTTTTTCAATCAGCCTGCCGGGAAGACAATATTAATTGTCCTTTTGATTCCGGGCAAGATCCAGAGCTTTCATTTTCTGGATAAGGGTATTTCTATGAATACCAAGGACCATTGCCGCCATGGTCTGGTTCCACCTGCAATTTTGAAGGGCCCTCAGAATATAAAGACGCTCAAAAGATTGGCGGGCCTGGATCAATCCCTTATTTTCACTATTTCCTTTATGCGCCCCTGTTTCAGATTCTCCATTGAACAAAAGATCAAAGGGTAAATCTTTTTCATCAATAAAACTATTTTTTTCCCCCAACACCACCATCCGTTCGATAAGGTTTTCCAACTCACGAATATTTCCGGGCCAGGAATAAGCCGCAAGGATGGCAATGGCATCCGGGGTAAAACCTTTTATATTTTTATTCATTTGGCGATTGAACCTATCCAGAAAAAAATCTGCCAGAATCGGAACATCCCCTTTGCGGTTTCTAAGGGGCGGCAATAATATCGGCACCACATTGAGCCTGAAATAAAGATCATCTCTGAAACTGCCCTCCTTGACCATCTCATCCAGACTGGTGTTGGTGGCCACCACAATTCGAACGTCCACCTTAATGGTACGATGGCTACCCACCCGTGTAAATTCCCGTTCCTGAATAAATCTTAACAATTTTGCCTGGAATTCAGGCTTCAAACAAGAGATTTCATCCAGAAAAATAGTGCCTTGGTGGGCAAATTCAAATTTACCCATACTCTGTTTATGGGCACCGGTAAAGGCGCCTTTTTCATGGCCGAATAACTCTGCTTCCATAAGTTCTGCCGGTATAGCCGCACAATTAATGGCAACAAAGGACTTTTCCGACCGCAAACTTGCATTATGCACCGACCTTGCAATCAATTCCTTTCCGGTTCCACTCTCACCGGTGATCAATACATTACTGGATGTTTTTGCCACCTTGGCAACCAGCTCAAAAACTATATCCATATTTTTTGATTTACTGATAATTTGAGTCTTTCCGGACCAGGGAGAAGGTGCAGATCGATGAAAACTGACCTCTTTTACAAGATTTCGTTTTAACAAAACCTTTTCCACCCGGTTCAATATGATCTCATGATCAAATGGTTTTGTAATGTAATCATAGGCTCCCAACTTGATAGAATCCGTGGCTTCCTGGGCACGATCCACAGCAGAGACCATAATGATATCCAGATTTTTATCATGGACTTTGATCCGCTTTAAGGTTTGAATTCCATCCATTTCAGGCATTACGATATCCAAAAAGACAAGGTCAAATATCTGTTTTTTAACCCGATCAAGAGCTTTGAACCCGCTGTCAACACAGACTACATCATAATCATCTTCCAAGATTTCCATCAAGGCATCTCTAATAGCTTCATCATCGTCCACCACCAGAATCTGTGCATGCATTGAAACCATATTATTTCCAACCCAATATAGAAATTTGTTTTTGTCTATCCATACATTTTTTATGTGCCTGTATTATATATGACGAATACTACAGATTCTTTTTTTTTACCATGTTTTCAAATTGTTTTTTTATTTTACAAAAGCACCGGGATAAAATAAAAAATTTCTTGACCCGATCTTCGAAGTTTGTTAACTAACAGCTTCCATCATGGTTAACAATAAAAAAAATAAAAAAGAAAGTATTCTGGATTTTTTGTACAAAGCCGGAGGAGACACAATATCCGGAGTCAGGATCAGTGAAATGACCGGAATTTCCAGAGTAGCGGTATGGAAGCATATCAATGCACTCAAAAAGGACGGTATCCCCATTCACTCAAGGCCTAATGGATATGCACTTTCCGACCCCGAGGATCTATTGCTCCCCTTTTGCTTTGACCCTCCCTTTAGAGACAAGATCACCCATTTTCCGGAAGTTGAAACCACCATGGACACGGCAAAAGCCCTTGCCAGAAAAGGAGCCTCCCATTTAAGCTGTGTGGTTGCAGAACACCAGACAAAGGGAAGAGGCCGTCTAAACCGAGAATGGATATCCTCAAAGGGCGGGTTGTGGTTTACCCTTGTTTTAAGACCTCTTTTACCCCCACATCTGGTATATATTTATACTTTTGCAGCTTCTCTGAGCCTGTCCCGGATTTTAAACAAACTGTTTAATCTTGATATCAGTGTAAAATGGCCCAATGACCTCCTCCTTGGAGGACAAAAACTGGCAGGCATGCTATCGGAGATGGAAACACAAGGGGATATGGTCCAGTTTTTAATCATAGGCATTGGTATCAATGCGAATAATAGTCCTGTCAATAAAGAATTTAATGCTGTTTCTCTCAAAAATATTCTAAAAAAAAAGGTATCCCGCAAGCAAATTCTGACCGCATTTTTATCTGAATTCCAAGACAAAATTCAGGACATTAATTGCCCTGACATAATAGATCAATGGAAAGAACAAACCAGCACTATTGGCCGCCAAGTCAGAATTGAAACCTTTGACAAAATATATGAAGGAAAGGCCGTTGATGTGGATGAAACCGGTGCCCTGATTATCGAAGATGATCACAAAAAACTCAAAAAAATAATTTATGGAGATTGCTTTCACGCCTGAAAAAAAATGGACCATCCCAACCAACTTAAAATGACCGTTTATACCGCCTTGTTTGTTGCCCTGATCGCCATGGGCGCATTTATAGCCATTCCCCTGGGACCTGTCCCCATTGTGTTGCAAAACATGTTAGTTCTATTGGCTGGAATTATTTTAGGGCCTGTCTGGGGAGTTGGCTGTGTGGGCATCTATCTTCTGATAGGTCTTGTCGGACTGCCGGTTTTTGCCGGCGGCACCTCAGGTATCGGCAAATTATTTGGCCCCACCGGTGGATATCTCATCGCTTATCTGCCGGCGGTTTTTGTCACCGGTATCATTTCAAATAAATTTAAAAAAAACATCCTGTTTGATACCATTGCCATGATCATCGGCACTTTAATTATCTATGCCATCGGAGTGCCCTGGCTAAAAATGGTTTTTTCCCTATCCTGGAACAAAGCCCTGGCCGTGGGTATCTATCCTTTTTTAATCGGAGATGGACTAAAAATTGCGGCGGCTGCCTTTCTGGCAAAAAAGATCAGACCCCTGATCTAATAACAAAACACCGACAGGCAGGCACGAATATCATATATGGCAATCCCAATCCTTGAAATAAACCACCTTACCCATCAATACCCGGACGGAAGCGATGGTATCATAGACATCTGTTTCTCAGTTACCAAGGGAGATTTTATCATACTGGTCGGCAAAAACGGATCAGGAAAGACAACCCTGATCCGACATTTGAACGGCCTGCTAAGACCCCAATCCGGGGAGATTAAACTCCATGGAAAAAATATTTTAAAGGATCTGATCTTAACCAGGAAAACCGTGGGCATGGTATTTCAAGATGCAGATACCCAAATTGTAGGAGACACCGTATTTGATGAGGTTGCCTTTGGCCCTGAAAATTTAAATCTCCAACGCAACCTTATCAACACAAAGGTCACCCAGGTACTTGAACAACTTAACCTGATTAAATTAAAAGACCGGAACCCTTCCACTCTTTCCGGCGGAGAAAAAAGAAAATTAACCATTGCTGGCATCCTGGTCATGGATCCTGAAATCATTATATTTGACGAGCCCTTTGCCAATCTGGACCACCCCGGCACCCAGTCTCTCCTATCCACCATTGCAGACCTAAATCAAAACGGCCAAACCATCGTCATGGCTACCCATGACGTGGAAACATTGATGGGGTCAGCTTCCCGTATGCTCATCATGGATAAAGGACGGCTTGTGGAAGACGGATCTTTTACAGATTTGATAAAAAAACTTGAATCCCATGGGATAAAAGAACCCTGTACCTGTAGAATAGGCCGCCCATGGCAACCTTAAACCCCTTTGTTTTCAGGCCGGGGCATTCAAATTTACATTATCTTGATACCCGATGTAAATTTTTCCTGGTCTGTATAGTAAGCCTTTCCCTGTTAAAAGCGAATTTTCCGGCCTGTTTCATCCTCCTTGGGACTCTTATTTTTTTCATACAACAGATCAATCTTGAACTGGGACAAACTTTAAAGCACCTCAAATATTTTATCCTATTTCTGGTCTTCATCATCCTTGCCCGGGCCCTTACAATTCCCGGAGATCCCCTTGTTCAACTATACGGCATAAGCATAACCCACCAGGGTTTATATGAAGGATGTCTTGTTGCCTTTAGATTTTTTTTGGTCATGGTCACAGGAATTATCTTTTCCAACACCACCCGACCGGCCAACCTGAAAAATGCTGTCCAATGGTATTTAAAACCAATTCCCTTTGTGCCGGAAAAGCGGGTGGGCATAATGATCAGTCTTGCTCTGCGCTTTTTACCCCTTATTTTGAACCAGGCTAATGAAACCCGTAATGCCGTTCACTCCCGGTGCGGAAACCTGGAAAAAAATCCTGTAAAACGCTTTATCCGGCTGACACTTCCCCTCTTAAAAAAGACCTTTTTATCAGCTGATCACCTCATCCTTGCCATGGAAGCCAGATGCTATTGTGAAAATCGAACCGATCCTGAATTTAAACCCAGCGGCAAGGAGACGCTCTTTATCATCACCAGTCTTGGATTCTGGCTTTGCATACAATTTTTTTAACCCCACTCCAACAATTTATTTATAATAAACTGTGATCTGTTTTAATCCAGCCTCCGACTCCACCGATATAATTCATGTAAAATTATATTTTGGTCATACAAAAAGTTTGTATTGATCCAGATTCAATTTTATTGTAAAATTCGATCTATAATAAATTTACATTACTTTTTGTATCAATATAAAAATAATAATTAAAATTGGAGAAAAAACCATGCCCAAAATAAATGACCCTTTTCTTGGACCAGCCATGTTTGACTTGAGGGGAAAACAATCTGTCAGGGCAACCTTTAAAATATCCCAAAAAGCCATTGATTCCATAGGTCTTGTGGCTATCCACATGGGTATCAAACAAAAATCTTTATTTGATCATATCATTGAGGATATGACCGCCCTTTCCGACCTGGCCAAAACCATCAGAATCCGGCAATTCAAAAAAATTGATAGAAAACAAAAAACTTTTGTACTCAGCCGTAGAACCATTGAAGCTCTGGGTTCCATCTCCGAAACCTACGACATGCCCAGAGATGCCCTAGTTGAATATTCGGTTAAAAAACTGGAATCGGTCATAATGGCAGAGAAGCTGCGCCATGAAGAACGCAAAAAACTTCAACAGCAAATGACCGCCTATTTTTTAACGGGAGAGGCACTATACAAGCATGCAATAGGGGTTTTAAGTGAGGATGATCCCTTTTGCCGCCACTTTGAAAAAACCGTGACTACATCAAGGAAAACCACCCAAGCGATCAATGAATTCCTGGAAAAAAGCAAAGTTTTAGAAAACTTTTAATCCAATCTCTCATTTCATTTATTACACGATAAAGGAGGACGCATTGATAGATGTTCAAAATCTGACCAAGTACTATAATGACTTTTGTGCAGTTGATCATATCAACCTGACGGTCCGGCCCGGAGAAATACTCGGACTTCTTGGCCCAAACGGTGCGGGAAAAACAACCACCCTGCGAATGCTCACCGGATATTTTAAACCCAGTTCCGGCAGTATAACGGTCAAAGACCTGCAAATGCCCCAAGATACCCTGAAAATAAAATCCCTGATCGGTTACCTTCCCGAATCAGCCCCCCTTTATCATAATATGCTCGTATATGATTATCTTACCTATGTGGCCAAACTCAAAGGAATAATAGATCCTGTAAAAAGACTGGCAAGATTCAAAGAATTAGCAAAACTTTGTGGCCTTTCCGGTATAATGGGAAAACCCATAGCCACCCTTTCCAAAGGATTGAAACAACGGGTAGGTATTGCCCATGCCATGATGACAAACCCTCAGATTTTAATTCTGGATGAACCCACATCGGGTCTTGACCCCAATCAGATTGCGGAAATCCGGGATATCATCCGATCCATTGGAAAAGAAAAAACCATTATTTTTTCTACCCATATCTTAAGTGAGGCAGAAGCAACCTGTGACAGAATTGCCATCATCAATAAAGGGAAAGTGGTGGCAAATGATACCACAACCAACCTGAAACAAAACACTATCCAGGCTTCTTTCATCCGTCTTTCCCTGGTGGGACCGGATAAAAACCAAGCTCTGGAATTACTAAAGACCATTGATGACACCCTGGAAATAAAACCAGTTGCCTCCCTGGAAAAACAGATGGTTTCCTTTGAAATCAGAAGTCCCGAGAATAGATCGGAAAATGTGGATATCAGATCCAGGCTCTATTTAAAAATAAAAAAAACAGACTGGATTATTACGGAACTTGCCAAAGAATCCCAGGCCCTTGAAAAAATATTCCGGGAACTGACAAGGGAGGATGCTTAAATGATTGCACAAATTTCAACCATTGCTGCCAAAGAATTTAAAGATTATTTCATATCACCCATTGCCTATATAGTAATCGCCCTGTTTTTGATTGTGAGCGGATGGTTTTTCTTTTCCACCTTTTTTATTTTTGGACGGGCGGATTTAAGGGACTTTTTCTCCTTTTTACCCATCACCTTCTCCTTTTTCATCCCGGCCATTACCATGCGGCTTTTTTCCGAAGAGAAAAATGTAGGATCCTATGAGACTCTTCTCACCATGCCCGTCTCCTTTACAGATATTGCCATTGGAAAATTTTTGGCCGCCACCTTTTTTACAATGGCCATGCTGATCCCCACCATTTCCTACCCCCTGTTCATAAGCCTGATCGGTCAAGTGGACCCGGGTCCTGTCATTGGCGGTTATCTGGGAGCTATTTTACTGGCAGCTGCCTATTGCAGCATAGGAATTTTTGCCTCGGCCCTGACCCGGAACCAGATCATTGCCTTTATCATTGGATGCGCCCTGTGTTTTACTCTGACCATCCTTGACCGAATGCTTTTTTTCATACCGACAAAACTTGTGGCCTTCGTAGAATATATTGGGGCCAATTCCCATTTCATGAATATTTCCAAGGGCATTATCGACTCGCGGGATATTATTTATTTTATCAGTGTAGTCTTTGTTTTTATTTTTTCAACCTATATTGTTATGCATGAGAAGAACTAAGGAGACACAATGGGTAATCTATTCATAAAAGAACATTATTTTAAATTTATTCTTTACATAGCCGTAATTGTGCTGGTCAATATTGTGGGAGTTACCCTGTTTTTCAGGGTAGACCTGACCAAAAACAAAATGTATTCCCTGTCCGATGCCAGTAAAGAGGCCGTGGCCACCCTGTCGGAACCCTTAACTATCAACGTTTTTTTCTCCAAGAATCTGCCGGCCCCCTACAATAATACCGAACAATACCTCAGGGATCTGCTGGCCGAATATGCGGCAAGTGCTGGAAAACATTTCAACTATACCTTTTACAACGTTTCTTCTAAAGAAGGTGATCTGACAAAACAGGCAGACGACAATCGAGAAATTGCCAGAAATTTTGGCATCCAGCCAGTCCAGATCCGGGTCATGGAAAATGATGAAATCAAATTCAAAAATGCTTATATGGGCCTTGCCATCATCCACGGCGACCTCATAGAAAGAATCCCTGCCATCACCTCCACCGACGGACTGGAATATCAACTGACCACATCCATACAAAAATTAAACAACAAGATCAGCGCTCTGTTACGCCAGAAAGATAAAATACATGTGACCATGTATTTATCATCCTCCCTAAACCCCATTGCCCCTCTCATCGGCCTTGACCAGCTACCGCAATTGGCAGGAGAGGTACAAGATACCATTAAAACCCTTAATGCAAAAAATCTTAATATCTTTGATTTTAAGCGCAAAGACATTCAAACCCCGGAAGAGCTGAAACTCATTGCTAAAAAATATGATCTCATGACCATGACCTGGCCCGAAATCCCCGGCAAAAATATTGCTGCCGGACGCGCAGTAGCAGGTCTTGTCATGGAATACAAACAAAACATAACCACCCTGCCCCTTATCTCCTCGGTTGCACTGCCCTTAATCGGCACCACCTATCAAATGGTCGCCCCCCAGGCGCTGGCAGAAGAACTGACCACCGTGATGGAAAAAATGATCGGCATCAATAAAGAGATAGGATATCTTTCCGATCATGGCAGCCCCACGCTGGGTCAGGATAGAATGGCCATGATGCAGGGCAGGCAAGGCAATGGACTACAGGTGTTTGACCAGCTTTTGTCATCACGATATGATATAAAATCCATTGCCTTAAAGCAAACCGCCATTCCCGACGGCTTGAACTGCCTGATCATTGCAAAACCAACCCAACCCTTTTCCGATTACGAGTTGTTTCAAATTGACCAGGCTCTGATGAAGGGAACCAACCTTGCTTTTTTTGCAGATGCATTCAAGGAAATCCAACCCCAGGGCGGCATGGGCATGCCCCAATATGTCCCCATAGATACTGGCTTGGAAAAACTGTTAACCCATTACGGAATCAGTATGAAACCAGCCTATGTTCTGGACAAACAAGCCTATAAATACCAACTTCCACCAAACCAAGGGGGTGGAGAACAAACCATATATTTTGCCCCCATGTTAAAGGAAAATTCCATTAACAACACCCCGGAATTTATGAACAACATCAAGGGTCTGGTTGCCATGCAGATATCTCCTTTGACCCTGAAAAGCGAAAATATTAACAAAGATCAGGTAATGACCACAAGACTTTTGTCTTCCTCGAATCAGGCCTGGCTCATGGAAGACAAAATCAACCTGAATCCCATGTTCATTACCCCGCCAAGCGATCCGAAACAATTTGGCACCTATGATCTGTCATATATTCTGGAAGGCAGGTTTACCAGTTATTTTGCGGGAAAGAAAATTCCAAAAAAAGAAATAGCTAAAAAAGACAGCACAGAAAATACCCAGGTAGATTCCAAGACCAATAAGGAAAATACAGCTCCCAAGGCTCCCAAAGGGCTGGTTGCCCAAAGCAATATAATTAAATTATCAAAACCTGCCAAAATATTTGTCCTGGGCTGTTCCCAGATGCTCCATGACAATATGTTGGACCCCCAGGGTCAATCCAGCAATGCCACTTTTATTTTAAATGTCATTGACCACCTTAATGGGCAAGATCAAATTGCTGCCATGAGAAGCAAACAGCAAACCTTGAATCCCATTGCCGAAATCACTCCTTTTTCCAAGGGAGTTATCAAAACATTTAACATAGCAATCCTGCCAATCCTGGTTATCCTGCTAGGCTTGATAGTCCTCATTCGACGGAACGCAAAAAAGAAACAACTTTCAAAGATGTTTAACGACTAAAAAGGAATCATACCCATATGAAAAAAGAATATTTAATATTGGTTGTGCTCATTCTTGCGTTGAGCGCTTATCTTGTATTCAAAAAAGACAACCAGCAAAACTATACCCTGCCGGAACCTGTAAAAATTGCAAAAGGGGAAATTGATAAAATTGTCATCACCCGGAACAATCAACCCATAGAACTTAAAAAAGAGAATGATACCTGGGTGTTGACAGATAAAAAATTTACCGCAAACATGACGGCTGTCAACAACATGCTCAATGTGATAAGAAATCTGAAAATATCCGCCCTTATATCCGATGGCCAGGATGCCCTTCGATATGAACTGGACAAAACCCATGCAATTGAAGTAAAAGCCTTTGAGAGTAAGAATCTGCTTTCCTCATTCAAGATCGGAAAAACAGCCCCCAGTGGGAACCATACTTTTATCATGCTGGCAGGCAACCCCCGGATTTATCAGGCAAACAACAATTTTAAAGAAAAGTTTAGCACCTCCGTTGATACTCTCAGAAACAAACAGGTCCTGACTTTTAAGGAAGATTCCATTAAACAGATCACCCTGGAAAAAGATGGGGTATCCAAAACCCTGAATATCATCCCGGCAAAGGATGATAAAGAAAAAATTCCTGTTTCATGGAAATTTAAAGATGGAACATCCCCGGACAAAGAAGCACTGACTAATCTTTTATCATCCTTATCATTTTTGACATGTGAGCGATTTTCTGACTCTTTATCTATGAAGGACCTGGAAAAAAAGGCCCCCCTTTGTAAAATAATACTTGAAAATGGAACCCCGATCGTTTTAAATCTCTTTAGCCAAGAAAATGAAGATTCAGTAATCGGCACCTCTTCCATGAGCCCATATCCGTTTGTTATGGACTCATATAAGGGCAAGGACATCCTTTCGTATGTGGACAAACTTACGGCAATTGTAAAGGAAAAAAAGAAAATAGACAAAGAGTGAATACTTTTTTAAAAATAGCATATCAGCCCTACAAGTGGTTCATAGTAATTCCTTTTGTGGTTTTCATTACCATGCTATTAGGGCTGATTTGTATTGTTATAGGATTTATATTCAGCCAGGATGCGGCAGATGTCCTGGCTGTTACCTGGTCCCGGCTGTGTTGTGCTATTGCCCCCCTCAAAGTTATTATACAAGGGCAGGAAAATTACCACCACCACCACTGCTATGTGGTGGTGGCCAACCATCAGAGCATAGCGGACATCCCCATAATCCATGGATTCATCGGCCTGAAAATAAAATGGGTAATAAAAAAAGAACTGGAAAAAATTCCTATTTTTGGACTCGCCTGTCGCCAATTAGGATGTATTTTTATTGACCGATCCAATCAAAAAACCGCCATACTATCCATCCAAACAGCCAAGAAAAAATTATCCCGGAAGGCCTCGGTGCTCTTTTTTGCTGAAGGAACAAGGAGCCGGGATGGAAAGCTCAGGCCCTTTAAAAAAGGGGCGTTTATTTTTGCCATGGAAACGGGACTTCCCATACTACCGATCACAATTAAAGACTCTTTTAAGGTCCTGGCCGCAGACTCCCTTGATCTCACCCCGGGAAGCGTTGAAATGATCGCCCACCCCCCCATCCATATAACACCCCAGGATGCGGACAGACTGGATGAAATAATGGAAAATACCCGTCGGATAATTTCAAGGGCACTTTAGACTCAAAACTTAAGGTTTTTTTATTTATCTTTTCCGGCACACAATATATATTGACGAAATCATCCATGATCTCCCCCTACGAAAAAAATGGTATCAACAAGAAATTTTCCACCCACCATTCTATTATTAAAAAACACAATGAATATATAACAGCGACTGCAGCAAAAACCTCTTTGTATCTACCATCCAATTCACCCACAACCCAAAATAAAAAAGATACTCCCCATCTTTGTCATTGGGAAAATAATTTTATTAAAACCACTTTACTCCCCCTTACAACACTATTGATTTATCCTTGAGAATAAAGACTCTTAACAATAATAATACAGAAATTTGAATTTTATTCTTGACTTAAAGCTCATTTTTCGTAAAAATGTGTCGCATGGTGGTGGAAAGTGGATGTAATTTTTTATAGAGGCGTAAACAAGTGTTTCGATCAAGCTCCTTTCATACAATTGACCCAAAAGGCAGGATTATCATTCCGGCAAGATTCCGGAAGGTCTTGAAGGCCGATGATGAATATGGGGTTGTAATTTCAATCAAAGACGGCTGTATCTACGCGTACACCTTCGATGAATGGAAAAATCTTGAACAAAGAATCAGGGCGGCAAAAAGTGCCAGCATGGAAAAATTTAAACGGTTTTTCCTTGGCAATGCATGCCCCTTAAAATGTGACAATCAGGATCGGATTCTCATTCCCCAGAGCTTAAGAACCTATGCTGATATTGAAAAAGATATTGTCCTTGTGGGTGTCTTGGATCGGTTCGAAATCTGGTCACGGCAAAAATGGGATGACGAAAACCTTAAAATGGAGCAAGAACTTGAGAAAGAGGAAGTAAGAGAAGAAATTGCTTCCCTAGGGTTGTAAAAATGGTATTTGAACATACGTCTGTCATGCCCAAAGAAGTGCATGAGTATCAAAACCTGAAACCCGGAGACATTTGTGTGGATTGCACCCTGGGTGGTTCAGGACATGCACAAGCAACAATTAAGGCCATCCTTCCAGATGGCATGCTCATTGGTATTGACCAGGATATGGATGCCATTGCCAATGCGAAAAAAGTACTCCAGCCCTTTGAAAAAAATGTTAAATTGGTCCACAGCAATTTTTCAAACCTCCCCGAAATCCTGCAATCAAACGGCATCAAAGGTGTTAATTCCATCCTACTAGATCTTGGTTTTTCTTTCAACCAGCTGGTAAACGGTAAGCGTGGATTCAGTTTCAATAAAAACGAACCCCTGGATATGCGAATGGATATCAGAACTAGTCTGACAGCAAGGCAGATTGTAAATACATACCAGGAAAAAGATCTGGTTAATATTTTTTTCAAATTCGGAGAAGAACGATTTTCACGCAAAATTACAAGAGCCATCATAAAAAATCGAATCGAAAAGCCCATTGAAACGAGTAAAGCACTGGCCCAGATCATTGTAGATGCCACACCGGCAAAGCAAGCATTTAAACAAAAAATCCATCCGGCCACACGGGTGTTCCAGGCCTTGCGAATCGAGGTCAACCAGGAACTGGCCCAACTTGAAACTTTTATGAAAAACCTGCCTTCCCTGCTTGTAAAGGGGGGACGAGTCTGCATTATTTCTTTTCACTCCCTTGAAGACCGCATCGTCAAACACAGCCTGAGAAAATTTGAAAACGGATGCACCTGCCCCAGAGAATTCCCCCAATGCATGTGTGGATTTGTCCCCCAACTACAATCAATTTCCAAAAAACCTTTTATCCCGACACAAACAGAGATCGATGCAAACCCCATGGCCAGGAGCTCTAAACTTCGGGTGGCCCAAAAATTATAACAGGAATGAGGGACCATGACGGCTAGAAATAAAACACAAAATAGACAACGAGTCGGTTTCAGATGGCTGGCGCTGATTATAGTCCTATTTTGTGAACTCATGGCCCATGCATATGTCAGAACGGAATCAACCCAGACCATAGTAAGAATATCCAATGCCCAGGCCGGCATCACAAAGAGCCTGTCCTATGGGGAAGCATTATCCGTTGAAAGAGATCGGCTTAAGTCAGACGTTAGAATTACTAAAATTGCCACAACCCGCCTGGGCCTCTCAACAGATATTTTTAACAAGATTATTTATCTTTCAGGAGATGAACTATAATGGTAAATGATCCCAAAAAACAGATCAGGCAACGAATTTTTATAATCCAGATACTCTTGGTTGGGTGTATCTGTCTCTTGGGAATCAAAGCCTTTGATGTTCAAATTTTTGATTTCCATGACCTGACCAAAAAAGCCGAACTGAGTTACTCCAAAGATTTAATCATCAAAGGAGAAAGGGGCCAGATTCTGGACCGATATCTCAACAAACTAGGCACCAGCATTGATGCACCAACCATAACAGCAAATCCGTCCCAGATATTAGATCCCATCGGCACAGCCACAGCGCTTTCAAAAATTTTAAATATAAAACCAAAGGCGTTAGAGGATAAATTATCCAAAAACAGACAATTTATCATGATTGCCAGAAAAGTATCCCCCACCCAAGCCACCCAAATCAAGGCATTGGGCGTCCAAGGGATCTATCTTGAAAGCGATTCCAAAAGGTTTTACCCTAATCGCAACCTGGCCGCCCAGGTCATTGGATTTACAGGAAAAGATGATTCCGGTTTAGAAGGCCTTGAATTCAAGTACAATGCTATTCTTGAAGGAGGTATTGTCAAAATAAGGGTAAAAAGAGATGGCACAGGCAGGGTACTGGATATCAATAAAAAACGTCGAATCGAATTAAAGGGAAATTCCATTGTATTGACCATTGATAAAAAAATCCAATTTCTTTCGGAAAGAACCCTCGAACAAACTGTTAAGGCACAACAGGCAAAGTCCGGCATAGCCCTTGTCATGAAACCCAGTACAGGGGAACTACTTGCCATTGCCAATTACCCGGGATTCAATCCGAATAACTTTGCAGCATTCAACAAAAACACGTACAGAAACCGGGCACTTACCGATGCATTTGAACCTGGATCTGTCATAAAGGTATTCACGGTGGCCGCAGCTCTTGAAAAGGGATTTACCCCAAAATCTATTTTCTTTTGCGAAAAAGGCAAATACCGTATCGGCAGATTCACCATCCACGATACCCACCCTAGAGAATGGCTCACCTTAAACCAGATTATTCAGTTTTCCAGTAATATTGGAACAGCCAAAATTGCAGAAACCATTGGGAAAAAAGCTCTCTATAACTACTTGACCGATTTTGGCTTTGGCCAGAAAACCTTTGTGGGATGTCCTGGAGAGACCAATGGCACTCTGCTTGCCTATGAAAGATGGTCAAAGATTGATGCCAGCGCTATCTCTTTTGGTCAGGGTCTATCGGTTTCGGCAATCCAACTCATTTCAGGAATCTCAGCCATTGCCAACGACGGCATGCTGATGAAACCCATGCTGATCAAAAAAATCATCTCCAATACAGGCAAGGAACTCCAGGTATTTGCTCCCAAACAGCTACGCCAGGTGATTTCCCCCAAAACAGCCGCCCAGATCAAAACAATGATGAACATGGTGGTCCAGAAAAATGGAACCGGCACAAAGGCTGCCATGAAAGGATATACAGTTTGTGGAAAAACAAGTACAGCCCAAAAAGCAAGCAAACTTAAGAGTGGATATGAAAAAAACAAATATGTTGCTGCCTTTGCCGGATTTGCCCCCCAAAAAAATCCGGAGCTTGCCATCCTCGTAGTAATAGATGAACCCACTAAACAACATTATGGCGGTCAAGTAGCTGCACCGGCATTTAAAACCATTTTAGCCCAATCTTTTAGTTATTTGAATATTGCGCCTGAAAAAACAAAAGCCATGATAGCAGCTGTCATAAAGGGAGAAGAGCATTGAAGTTGTCAGCACTAATCGAAGGCTGTGCACTAAAAAATAACACCTGCCCCGATTTGGGATCTTTGAACAAAATGGATATTTCATCCATCAGTTCAAAGGCCCAGGAGGTTAAGCCTGGCGGACTTTTCCTGGCCGTTAAAGGATATACAGCAGATGGCCATGATTATATTGACCAAGCCATTGCAAATGGAGCCATAGCCGTCATTGCCCAGGAAAATCCTAATAACTACAACAACATCATCCTGGTGGAAGATTCCAGGAAAGCCGGCGCAATTGCCGCAGCAAATTTTTATGGACAGCCCTCAAAAGATCTCACCCTGGTAGGTATAACCGGGACCAATGGAAAAACCACCACCACCTGGATATTAGAAAGCATCTTCAATACCTGCGGATTTAACACCGGGGTCATCGGCACGGTCAATATCCGATATAAGGGAAAAACATTTGACAATCCCGTCACCACCCCGGATGCCATTGAACTACAAAAAACGCTATTTGATATGAAACAAGCCGGGGTTACCCATGTCATCATGGAGGTTTCCTCCCATGGTCTGGACCAATACCGGGTAGAAGCCTGCGAATTTGATGCAGGAGTCTATACCAATCTGACCCAGGACCACCTGGACTACCATGAAAACCTGGATGAATATTTCCAATGTAAAAAACGCTTTTTCACCGATTTTTTAGGCCCAAAAAGCTGTACAGGCCTGGCGCCTGCCATTATCAACATAGATAATGATAAAGGCATAGCTCTTTCACAATCCATTTCATATCAAAAATTTCTGGTCAGTTATAATCAGGTTGCAGACGTATCTGCCCTAGACATTACAGATGATATTGATGGGTTATCCGGAACCATTTACCTGGGCGAGAATCATTTTACTCTAAAAACATCCCTCACCGGCAAATTCAATCTTGAAAACATTTTATGCGCCGCAGGGGCAGCTTTTGCCATCGGCATCGATAAAGAAAAAATCCAACAGGGTATTAACTCTTTAACCCAGGTGCCGGGCAGAATGGAAAAAATAAAAAACCAACTCAATCGCTATATATTTGTGGACTATGCCCATACCCCTGATGCCCTTGAGTCCGTCCTTTCCACCCTGGCACAGCGGGCACCGGCACGGTTGATCACCGTATTTGGATGCGGAGGGAACAGAGACAAGACAAAACGAAGCCCCATGGGAAAGATTGCCTGCAAATACTCCGATGTGGCAATCGTTACTTCGGACAATCCCAGAAACGAACCCCCGGAGGCCATTATAAACGACATTATAACCGGTATCAAAACAGATGGAATCTATGAACTGGATAGAACAACCCTTGACACCTGTCCCGAAAAAAAAGGATATTTCAAAGAATCTGACCGGAAAAAAGCCCTGGAAATTGCGGTCATGATTTCCCGGCCTTCCGACATAATTGTAGCTGCAGGTAAAGGCCACGAAACATACCAGCTCACAAACTCCGGCACCATTCACTTTGATGATACCCAAGAGTTAACAAAGGCCTGTCAAAAGTTTGAAACCAGATTTACCCCCATTCAGTGGAGCCCGCAGGATCTAACCAAAGCTCTGGCACGAGAGCCGGAGATTAACAATCTTGCACCATCATATCTTTTTACCGGGATCAATACCGACTCCAGGACCATTACCAACACACAAATTTTTCTTGCTCTTAAAGGGGAAAACTTTGATGGTCACAATTTTATTTCCAAGCTTTTAGAAAAAGGGATACAAGGATTTATAACACAAAAAGAATATCTTTCCACCCTTGATCAAACCCAGATCAACCGGATAAAAGAAAAAAAAGTGATTTTTTTTGAGACAGACAATACGCTTACAGCCCTTGGGTGTCTTGCCAGGTATCAAAGAATCCGCTCAAATGTAAAACTTGTTGCCATTACCGGTTCCAACGGCAAAACCACCACCCGCAAAATCACCCAGGAGATTTTTAAAACCCAATTTACCACCCTGGCAACCAAGGCAAATTTCAATAATGAGATAGGCATGCCCCTGACCTTACTAAACCTCTCCCATGCCCACCAATGGGCTGTCATCGAAATGGGTATGAACCATCCCGGAGAAATTTTGCGGCTCTCCCAGATCGCCTGTCCAGATATTGCCATCATCACCAATACCGCAGGAGCCCACCTTGAAGGGCTTAAAAATGCAGACAATGTTGCCAGAGCAAAGGGAGAAATTTTCGAACATGTTCGAAAAAACGGCCATGCCATCATATTTGCAGATGACAAGAGAAGACAGATTTTAGAAGACTGTGCCAAAAAAAATAATATAAAAACTCTATACTTTGGATCCGGAGACAACTCGCAAACCCGTGCCCATGACATTGAAACCACAGGTGAAACGACTAATTTTACAGTCACCGATAAAAAAGGAGATACCCATTATTCCATCAATTCTCCTGCCCCTTTCATGGTAACCAACGCCCTTGCCTCCATAACCGCCGCAAAAATTGCTAAAATTTCCAGCCGGAAAATTAAAACAGGGCTTGCCGCTTTCACTCCGGTCCCGGGCCGCATGAAGATAAGCCAACTTCCCAATGGTCTCCACTTAATTGACGACACCTATAATGCAAATCCGGCATCCATGACCCAGGCACTAAAAACCTTAGATTTCATGGCAAAAAACAACACGGCAATAGCTATTTTAGGAGACATGCTGGAACTTGGAAAAGATTCTGCTCTACTCCACGAGAAGATCGGTAACCTTATCGCCATGGGAAATCTTTCCCGATTATATCTATTTGGCAAACAGGTAGCCCATATACAAAAAGGTGCCCTTGAAAAGGGCTTTTCAGAAGACAAAATTTTTTGGGGAACAAAAGAAGAGATCACCCAAAATGTTTTACTACGGGCTCAAGAAGGGGACTGGATTCTTTTAAAGGGCTCCAGAAGCATGGCCATGGAAACCATCATTTCAAACATGAAAATAACACAAAACAAGGAGTACAATGCAACGTCCACAGGGCAATAAGAAGCAACGGGCAAGTTCCGACAAAAAAAAGTTTTGTCAACCAGCCTATATTCCTGAAAAAAGATCAAAGATAGTCAAACAGATAATAACTATAAACCAGACAACCAAAAAGGCAGCATAAAATCAATGTTCTACGAGTTTTTATATCCATTGCATGAATATTTTACGGTTTTAAATATATTCCGGTATATTACCTTTAGAACCATATACGGTAGTTTGACCGCATTTTTAATCTGCCTTCTTCTAGGCCCTTTGGTAATTAGACAACTTCGCAAAATGCAAATTGGTCAAATCATCCAGGCCGATGGTCCCAAATCCCATATGGGAAAACAAGGTACCCCCACCATGGGAGGGATCCTGATTCTTTTTTCAATTTTTGTGTCAACCATCCTCTGGGGAAACCTTTCCAACCATTATGTTTCCATTCTTCTTTTAACCCTGCTTCTTTTCGGATTTATTGGCTTTATTGACGACTATTTAATGCTGGTCAAAAAAAGTAATATGGGGTTTACAGCCAGGGGGAAATTTATAGTTCAAGTAATTTTTGGCCTGATAATAGGTCTTTTGATCTACAAGTGTCCTGATTTCAACACCACCTTAACCGTTCCTTTTCTAAAAGATTTTTCACCCAATTTAGGGATCTATTACATTCCCTTTGCTTGTCTTGTAATTGTGGGAACCTCCAATGCCGTCAACCTGACAGACGGATTGGATGGCCTTGCCATTGGCTCCTATATCGTTGCCGGTGTAACCTATATGTTTTTTGCCTATGTGGCCGGCCACGCCCAGTTTGCCGGTTATCTCCATGTCCGACACATTGCATCGGCCGGTGAAATAACCGTAATATGCGGAATTTTAGCGGGTGCGGGATTAGGTTTTCTCTGGTTCAATGCCCACCCGGCCCAGGTATTCATGGGAGATGCAGGGTCCATTCCCCTGGGAGCCATTCTGGGCACCATTGCCGTGGTTACCAAACAAGAAATATTATTGCTCATTGTAGGGGGAATTTTTGTCATCGAAGCCCTATCCGTGATCATACAAGTCGCCTATTTTAAAATAACAAAAGGAAAACGAGTCTTCAGGATGGCGCCTTTACACCACCATTTTGAACTTAAGGGTTGGCATGAATCCAAAGTTATAGTGAGATTCTGGATCATAGCCATTACCCTGGCCCTGATTTCATTGAGTACACTTAAGATAAGGTAAAACAGCATGGAAGAAAGCAGACAATCATATTATCTGGTCGTGGGATTAGGCAGCTCCGGTCTGTCCATGGCTCGGTTTCTCCATGCCAAAGGCAAACAGGTTGTGGCAACAGATATCGACGGATCAAGAACAAAAGCTGAAAAAATTCTCAACCAGCTTGGCATAGAAACCCAAATCGGATTCCATGATCAAAAAACCTTTGACCTTGCCCATACAATTGTTGTCAGTCCAGGTATTGCTCTGGATATGATTTATCTTAAAACAGCCGCCGAAAAAGGAATTACCATTACCGGAGAGCTGGATATTTTCTCCCGCTACAATAAAACCCCGGTCATTGCCATTACCGGGACCAACGGAAAGACCACAACCACCACCATGATCAGGGATATGCTGGAAGCTTGCGGAGTTCGCACTTTCATGGGAGGCAATATCGGCACCCCTTTGGTGGAACACTTAATGGATGATCAAAAAGTGGACATGATTGTAGCTGAAATCTCCAGTTTTCAGCTGGATCTTGCCAGCAATTTCACCCCCCAAATAGCCCTCCTGCTTAATGTAGCAGAAGATCACCTGGACCGATACAAAGGTTTTGACAAATATTTGGAATCCAAATGGAAAATTTTAAAAAACCAGACCTCCCACGACATAGCCATCATCAACCAAAGCGTTGCAGAATTTGAAACCAGAATTGCTAAAGTCAGCTCTCAAATCTTTTCTTTTTCTTCTCTTTCTGATTCAAAAATTCCCCAGGACAAGCTCCAGGGCAGTGCCAGAATTTGTGATGACCATATACTAATCCAGATCAAAGACAGCTTGCACAATATTTCGACCAAGACCCTGGGTCAGTTGCCGGGTATTCACAACAGGGAAAACATTGCGGCAGCTGCCCTGGCAAGCCTTATGGCCGGTGGGAACATGGAAGGTATCATAAAGGCTCTGGCAAATTTTAAAAATCTTGCCCATCGCATGGCCTTTGTCCGAAAAGTCAATGGAATCTGTTTTTACGATGATTCAAAGGCCACAAATACGAATGCTGTGGTCCGCGCCCTGGAATCTTTTCAAAAAGATATCATCCTGATCCTGGGTGGACGGGAAAAAGGCACAGATTTTTCCCTGCTGGCTTGTCAAATCAAAAAAAGGGTAAAGCTGATAATAGCCATGGGTGAAGCAAAGCACCATATCCAGGACACCCTGGGAAAAACCTGCCGGATTTTACCGGTTAACTCCATGAAAAAAGCGGTTATCAAGGCCTATGAAGATGCCTGCCCGGGAGATGTAGTATTACTTTCTCCAGCATGCGCCAGTTTTGACATGTATGCAAACTATGGCACCAGGGGCGATGACTTTATAGCCAGGGTAAAGGAGCTTGAAAATGAATAATAAATTGCCCCGGACCATGCATCCTTTTTTCAGTGAGAAAACTATTCTTTTCCCTGTACTACTGCTTTCTTGTATCGGTATTGTCATGGTCTATTCCGCTTCTTCATCCATCAGTATGGATGATCACAACAACCTGTTTTATTACATGCAAAAACAAGCCCTGTTTTTTTGTATCAGCCTTTGTGTAATGTTTGTAACAGCTTCTTTTCCCTACAGGCTGTATAAAAGTTTTGCCTATATAATCCTTATGACCTCTATTGGCTTGCTCATTGCCGTGTTATTCCCGGCATTAAATACTAAAGCCGGAGGTGCATGCCGCTGGTTAAGCCTGGGGGGCATCACCTTTCAGCCGGCGGAATTTGCAAAATTGGCCATGATTCTTTTCATGGGATATTCCCTGGCAAAGAAACAAAAAATGATCGACCAATTTTCCATTGGATTTTTCCCCCATGCCCTTATTTTTGGTATCTTTGCCGGACTTATCATTATTCAACCGGATTTTGGAACCATTGTGGTGATGGGGTTAATCTGCTGGGGAATGATGTTTATTGCCGGAGTAAAAATTTTCCATCTGCTAAGTCCCCTGCCCCTGGTCATCCCCATTGTCTATTTTCTTGTCTTCAAAGTTGAATACAGGCTATTGCGTATCCTGACCTTCATGAACCCCTGGGATGATCCCTACAATACCGGATATCAGATCACAAACTCCCTGAAAGCCATTGGATCAGGCGGATTATTCGGCAAAGGCATAGGTCTTGGAATGCAAAAAATGCACTATTTACCCGAACCCCATACAGATTTCATCTTTTCTATTATTGGAGAAGAACTGGGACTTTTAGGCGTTCTTGCCATTTTCACACTTTATACCGTTATTCTGGTAACCGGCTGCAAGATTGCCAGGCAGGCAGATAATATGTTTGGCACATTATTGGCGGCCGGCCTTACCCTGTATATCGGGGTCCAGGTCATCATCAATACAGGCGTGGCATTGGGAGTACTTCCAACCAAGGGCCTCACCCTACCCTTTATCAGTTATGGCGGAACTTCTCTGGTAGCCAGCATGGCTGCCATGGGAATTTTAATGAATATTGGAGCATCTAGTAAAAATGAAAAATAAATTCAACCTCATAATTGCCGGCGGAAAAACAGGAGGCCATCTCTTCCCCGGAATTGCGGTTGCCCAGGCCCTTAAACTCAAGAACCCCCTGGCCCAGGTTCTCTTTGTGGGTACAAATGCCCCCTTTGAAGTTTCCACCTTGAAAAGCTATGGATTTGATCATAAAACCATTATCTCCAAACCCATCAAAGGAGGTAATATATTAAGCAAACTAACTTCAAGCTGCATTATCTTTGTCAGTCTGATTCAATCTTTAATCATTCTGATCCGCTTCAAACCGGACTTTGTGCTGGGAGTTGGCGGGTTTTCATCCTTTGCCGTTGTTCTGGCCGCCTGGATATTAAAAATACCCAGGGCCATCCAGGAGCAAAATTCCATCCCCGGAATTACCAACCGCATGTTATCACGATTTTCCGATACCATTTTTACGGCTTTTAAAACCACAAAGGGAATGCCATCTAACCATAAAACCAAATATGTGGGCAATCCCATTCGCCGAACAAACCCGGGACAAACCAGGGAAGCCCCCCCTTCAGTTGATATTGATCCCGAGGATTTTACCATCCTGGTAACCGGTGGCAGTCAGGGAGCCACCAATATCAACCAGACCTTTATCCAGGCAATAAAACTGATGGATGACTTGACCCAAATACATGTCATCCACCAGACAGGCCTTACCGATGAAGATAAAATATCCAAGGCCTATGATAAACTTAAAGTTAAGTCCACGGTCCAGGCATTTTTCAATGATATGCCTGCCATCCAGGATAAAACATGTCTTGCGATCACCCGGGCGGGTGCCAGCACAATTTCCGAATTGAGTATCAAAGGCGTACCATCCATTTTTGTGCCCTTTCCCCATGCCGCCGATGACCACCAGACGTACAATGCAAAGGCCATGGCAGACAAAGGGGCGGCGATTCTCATTGCCGACCGGGACCTGACGCCGGATCTATTGAAAACCACCATTCAAACCCTGATGGATGACAAAGAAAAGTTGAAAAAAATGGGAACTACCTTTAAACAGCTTGCCATGCCGGATGCTGATCAAATCATTGCCACTATAATTTTAAACACAAAAAATGTGAAGGTGTAACCCATGTATCAAAGCAATTATCATATCCATTTTGTCGGCATAGGCGGGATCGGTATGAGCGGGATCGCAGAACTATTAATCAATCTGGGATACACCGTATCCGGGTCCGATCTGAAACTTTCCCATATTACCCAACGACTTGAGAAAAAAGGAGCTAAAATCTTCCAGGGCCACAGCAAAAGCCATATAACAGGCGCCAATGTCATTGTCACCTCATCTGCCATTGCCCAGGAAAATCCGGAGGTGATCCAGGCAAAGCAAATGGTTATCCCCATTATCCCCAGGGCTGAAATGCTGGCCGAACTCATGCGAATAAAATATTCCATTGCCGTCTCCGGCGCCCATGGGAAAACCTCCACCACAGCCATGATCTCCCAGATATTGAATACGGCAGGTCTTGATCCCACCGTAATCATAGGCGGTCTGCTACAGGGAGTGGACACCAATGCACTCCACGGCAACGGAGACTTTATTGTGGCAGAAGCCGATGAAAGTGACGGCTCTTTTCTAAAGTATTCACCGGCCATTGCCGCAGTCACCAACATTGACCTGGAACACCTTGATTTTTATAAAGATATTGAGGACATCAAGAACACCTTTGTCCAATTTATTAATTCCGTCCCCTTTTACGGCCTGGCTATACTCTGCCTGGATGATCAACACATCCAGAACATCCTGCCCAGAATCCATGTCCGATACACCACATTCGGCATGAGTACCCAGTCAGACCTCCAGGCCAAAGATATCAGCTTTCTGAACGGGAAAAGCCAATTTTCAGTCTTTCACCGGAATATTGACCTGGGAAAGATCAACCTTAACATTGCCGGCAACCACAATATTTCCAATGCCCTGGCCGGAATCGCCACGGGCCTGGAACTAAAAATACCCTTTGCCACCATAAAAAAAGCTCTGGAAGAGATCAAAGGCGTCAAACGCCGTCTTGAAATAAAAGGAAAGAAAAAAGACATAATTGTTGTGGATGACTATGGCCACCACCCCACAGAAATCATGGCCACCTTGACGGCTATGCGGGAAAGTTATCCGGACAGACGCCTCATTGTTGCCTTTCAGCCCCATCGTCATACCCGGACCCAATCCCTGTTTGATGAATTCACCCGATCCTTTTACCAATCCTCCATATTGATTGTACTGCCTATTTATGGGGCCAATGAGGCTGCAATTGAAGGAGTTGATTCACAATCTCTTTGTGACGGCATCAAGGCCCATGGCCATAAAGATGTTTCTTTTGCACCGGATTTTATCCAGGCCATATCCATGATCACACACAAGATACGTGACAAAGATATAGTCCTTACCCTTGGGGCAGGTGATGTCTATACCCTTGGAGAAAAACTACTGGAGATATTATAAAAACCGATGACCAGAGACAAAAAATATAAACAGTTCCGGGAAGCCTTTAATCTATTGGCCCGGGAACCCCTGAGCAAACATACAAGCTTCAGGGTCGGAGGCCCTGCTGATCTTTTAGCATTACCCCGGGACAGGCAGACTCTTACCGCCCTGCTCACGGCGGCAAAAAAAGAAAGTCTGCCCTTCACCATCATCGGGGGTGGTACCAATACCCTGGTCTCTGACAAAGGCGTTCGGGGGCTTGTTATTATTCTCAAAGCACTAAAATCCTCCCCCCGGATACTGGAAAATAATAAAACAAAAAAATCTGAATATAATAAAGAAACCATTTATGCTGATGGAGGTGAACGTCTGTCAACGGTCTGTAAGTTTGCCATGGAACAGGGGCTTTCCGGACTTGAATTTGCTGCAGGCATCCCAGGCACCCTGGGGGGAGCCATCATGATGAATGCGGGTACAACTGCCTGGGATATTTCCCAGGTGATTGCCACCATAGATATTATAGACAGCAAAACCCTGACATACCAAACAATTGCAAGAAAAGACCTATCTTTTTCCTATCGGCAACTTTGTCTACCAGACAAAATCATTATTGGTGCCCATCTGACCCTGACCAAAGCAGACCCTGCTGGAATCAAAAAGGCCTTTGCCCAAAGTCTGAAAAGCAAAAATACCAGTCAGCCGGTTTCCCTGGCCAGTGCAGGATGCTTTTTTAAAAATCCATCCGTCCACACCCCGGCCGGAAAACTCATCGAAGAAGCCGGATTAAAAGGCAAACAAATCAATGGTGCCCAGATATCTAATATTCATGCTAATTTTATTGTAAACACGAACAATGCCAGGTGTGAAGATATACTGGCCCTGAAAAAATTAGTTCAAAAAACCGTATTTGAGAAATACCGGATTAAACTTGAAACGGAGGTAAAGGTAACAGGTGAATAAAAAACCAAAACAAAATAAATATAAGCCTGAACCATCTCTCTCCAAAGGAAAACTGGTTCCCGCCTCACAAAAACGCACTAGGAAAATATTTATATCCTTTGGTTTGCTTATCCTGATGAGTCTTGGTGCCATCTGGATCTATGATGCCATTACCCAATGCCCTTTTTTCACAATAAAGCAGGTGGATATTTCAGGAACCAAAAGATTGGAAAAAAATGAAATTCTCCAACTGATGGGGGTAACCAAGGAGACCAACCTGTTTGAGATAAATATCAATACCATTGAACAAAAAATTATCTGTCATCCCTGGGTTGCAAAGGCTTTAGTTAAACGTTCCTTTTTTTCAACCCTTGTGGTAACCGTCGTTGAAGAAGACCCCCTGGCCATTGTTAATATTGAAAATATGACCAATATTATTATCAACACCCAGGGGCACCCCTTCAAGGAATATGAACCCCAAAAAGATAAACTAAACTTTTTACCGGTCATATCCGGGATAGATCTGACCCAGGACAGCAACACCTACAAATTTAAGGGTCCCCTGTTCAACTCCATCATGAATCTTATGGAAATCAAAGGATTTGGCAGAATCGATGGCATCATGGGAGATGAAACCATTGGCATTACCATTAAAACCCAAGACATTTACAATAAAAACCCGGAAAACATTCAAGAGATAATACCCGTAAAACTTGGGTTTGACCAGTTTGAGGAGAAACAAATCAAGGCGATAAAAATCAGCACTTATATTAATACACATTTTCCAGATAAAACCATCAGCGCCATGGATCTTTTTAATATCGAAAAAATCTTTGTCACAACAAAAGAGACAAATACTCTGCACCACAATATATATAAGGGGGCTTAATTTTGCAGGGAAATGAAAAAATAATAGTAGGTCTGGATATAGGCACAACAAAGATATGCGCGGTTGTCGGAGAGATGCTGGGTGATGAAGTCAACATCATCGGTGTGGGTTCCCACTCCTCCACAGGACTTCGCAAAGGATCTGTTGTAAATATAGAATCCACTGTAAACTCTATCCGAAAAGCCGTGGAAGAAGCAGAACTCATGGCAGGCTGTGATATTTCATCTGTATATGTGGGAATTGCAGGGAACCATATCAAAGGATTCAATAGTCACGGAATCATCGCAATCAAGGGACGAGAAATAATGGAAACCGATGTGGAAAGGGTGATCGATGCTGCAAAAGCAGTTGCAATTCCCACAGACCGGGAAATTCTCCATGTCATTCCCCAGGAATTCATCGTGGATGATATGGAATCCATTCAAAACCCAGTGGGCATGACCGCCATCCGCCTTGAAGCAAAAATCCATATTGTCACAGGAGCTGTCTCATCGGCAAGAAATATTATCAAATGCTGCAACAAGGCCGGTCTTGAAGTCTGCGATGTTGTCCTGGAATCCCTGGCCTCGGGCCAGGCAGTACTCACCAATGAAGAAAAAGAATTAGGGTGTATGCTGGCAGATATGGGCGGAGGTACCACAGACCTTGCCCTGTTTAAAGATAACAATGTTAAATTTATTTATGAGCTAACCGTTGGTGGCCATAACCTGACCAATGATATTTCCATAGGACTGAGAACTCCTTTACCAGAAGCCGAAAAAATTAAAATCCAACATGGCATCTGCGTACCCCAGAATGTAAAATCAGGGGCTACCATTGAAGTACCGGCCGTGGGCGGCAGAGCACCCAAAAAACTTTCCAAGGGTATTTTGTCTGAAATTCTTGAACCCAGGGTGGATGAAATTTTTTCCCTGTTAAAACAAGAAATATTTTCCAACGGGCTGGAAAATTCCTTTCCAGCCGGATTTGTCCTGACAGGAGGTAGTGTGGTGCTAAACGGTATTTCAGAAATTGCCGAATCGGTTTTCAACGTACCGGTTCGAATTGGTGAACCCAATAATATCGGCGGATTGAAAGATATTGTAAGAAATCCAGCCTATGCAACAGGAGTGGGGCTTGTTATTTTCGGCAACAATGCAAGCTGTAAAGTCGATTTCAAAGAAACAGATCCACATGGTTTAAATACCATATTAACCAGAATGAAACAGTGGTTTAAAAATATCATATAACGTTTAGGGAGGTGGATATGACTTTTTCTTATGTAGAGTGTGACAATTCGGCAAAAATTAAGGTTATCGGTGTTGGTGGAGCCGGTGGAAATGCTGTCAACAACATGATTGATGCAAAACTTAAGGGTGTAAAATTCATTGTTGCCAACACCGATGCCCAGGCCCTTGAAACATCCAAGGCAGAAATAAAAATCCAATTAGGCACGGAACTTACCCAGGGACTCGGAGCCGGGGCCAACCCCAACACAGGCAGGGAAGCTGCTTTGGAAAGTATGGATGAAATCCGCGATGCTCTGCAAGACAGCCACATGGTCTTTATCACAGCAGGATTTGGTGGGGGAACCGGTACGGGAGCTGCTCCCGTTATTGCTGAAATATGTAAGGACCTGGGAATCCTCACCGTGGCCGTCGCATCCAAACCCTTTTCCTTTGAAGGCAAAAAACGGGAAAGACAAGCCCTGGAGGGTCTTGACAAATTACATGGAATTACAGACACTGTAATCACCATTCCCAATGACCGCCTTCGGGGTATTGCTCCCAAGGGTGCCAGGATGGTGGACATGTTCATCAAAGCCGATGAAATTCTTCACCATTCCGTCAAGGGGATTACCGATCTGATCATGATGCCGGGGCATGTAAACCTGGATTTTGCCGATGTGAAAGCCACCATGCAAAAGGCTGGTAAAGCACTCATGGGTATAGGTATTGCGTCTGGTGAAAACAGAGCCATAGAAGCTGCAGAAAAAGCCATTTCCCACCCTCTACTGGAAGATATTTCCATTTCAGGAGCCAAAGGAGTTTTGATGAACATCACCTCCAGCTCCGATTTGACCTTAGAAGAGATGACCGAAGCCTCGGACCGTATCCACCAGGAAGTGGGAGATGATGCAGATATAATCTGGGGACAAACCTTTGATGATGAGCTGGGAGATGAATTACGGATCACAGTTATCGCCACCGGTATTGATATGGAAGAACCCCAACTGGCTGACAATATGCACAGGTTTGACCCTAAAGCCCAGACAGCCCCTTCCCAGCCGGTTTATAACCGTCCTGCCTATGGGGAAACTTTGGAGACTGCCCTGCCAATGGGAACTGCTCAGGAACCAAATTCCATTGCCAGGGGACAGGTCAGGCCCGCCACCAAAGAAGAACTTGCCAATTGGAATGAATTTGATAACCCGGTACGGGTCACCCAGAAACGAGCAGTAGGCGATGAAGCCATGGTCAATAACTACCCCCCCATGACATTTGACCGAGATGATCTGGAAGTCCCTACATTTTTAAGAAGAAAAGCAGACTGATAAATGAAAAAACGGCTCAAACCATCCCAAAAATATGGATCGGCCAAAAAACATAGATCCCATGAATCCACTAAACCCAGTCCCCATCAACAGGGGACTGACGAACAAGGGGCTATAATAAAACGAAGTAAAGGACTGATCAAAACAGCCCTTGTCTATCCAAATACCTACGGGACAGGTATGTCAAGCTTGGGCTTTCAGACCGTTTATCGGCTGGCAAACCAAGTAGAAATCGTTGCCTGCGAACGGGTATTTTTACCGGATCCACGGCAAAAATGCAGACATATCAAAAGTGTTGAAACCGGTTTGAGCCTCGATAGATTTGATATAATTTTGTTCTCAATCTCCTTTGAAAACGACTTTTTACACCTTGTCCAACTCCTGAAAGAAACGGGCATCCCCCTGCGATCAACCAATCGAAACCACACCCACCCCCTGGTGGTTGCAGGAGGAGTTGCCTGTTTTTTGAATCCTGAACCCATTGCCCCCTTCATGGACCTTTTCCTACTCGGGGAAGCTGAATGCCTGCTGGAAGTTTTCTTCGAGCAATTCCAGAAAACCGAAGATAAAGCAACCCTTCTTTTCACCATAGAAGACAAGCTGCCTGGGGCCTATGTTCCATCCCGACACCTACCCATTCTCTACTCCAACCAAGAGACTCTTTCCAATTTTCCTCCAGCCACAATTGAGGTGCAATACCTTGATACCCTTGATCGGGTAAAAACCACCACCACCATCACAACATCCCAAACAGCCTTTAAGGATACCTTCCTCATAGAAACCCTGAAGGGATGTCCCCATGGCTGTAGATTCTGCACAGCTGGATTTATCTACCGTCCACCCCGAATCTATCCCCTGGAAACCATTTACCAAGCTATAGATGAAGCCAAAGATAAAACCAGAAAGGTCGGACTTGTCAGCTCTGCCATCCTCGATCACCCGGATATCCACCTTATATGTCAATATGCCAGGGACCGAGACCTGAAACTTAGCTTTTCTTCCCTTCGGGCGGATAAACTCAATGATCAAATCATCCAAATTCTGGCAGATTCAGGGGTAAAGACCGCCACCATTGCCCCGGAAGCCGGATCCCAAAAAATGAGAAATATTATCAATAAAAAAATTACCCGTGAAGAAATTCTCCGGGCTGTAGAAAAACTTGTTACCCAGGGAATTATCAATCTAAAGCTTTATTTTATGATTGGTCTTCCCCTGGAAACCGACCAGGATGTGGACGAAATTGTCTCCCTGACCCTGGCAATAAAAGCAATTTTTTTGGAAACGTCCAAAAAAAAGAAAAAAATCGGCAACATCACTCTGAGCATCAACCCTTTTATCCCTAAACCATCCACCCCCTTCCAATGGTCAGCCATGGCCTTGGAATCAATATTAAAACACAGGGTGAATATCATCCGCCAGGGTTTAAAAAAAACAGCCAATGTCTCCATGAATTTCGAATCTCTAAGAGAGGCAAAACACCACGCATTACTCTCCTTAGGAGATAGGGACACAGCTGATATCATTGAAACAGCAGCACAACATGGCTGGACCCAAGCCATGAAAACAAACAAAGAATATTGTAATATGGTAATTTACCAGGAAAAACCCCGGGCCCAGGAAAAGATTAAACAAATCCCCCCGGAAAACATTACAAGAAAGCTCCTGCCCTGGAATATTTTACGCCACCGGGTTAGTGATCAATTCTTAGCTGGAGAATTTAAAAAAGCCGAGCAAGAAAAAAAATCGGTTTCCTGCCCCATGGATGATTGCAACCTTTGCAAGATCTGCATCTCTTCTTGAGAAATTGCACCAATCAGGAATCTAAAACACCCATTTAATAATTGAGTCCACCAAAGTGATAAGAAATGCCGCAATAAAAGTGGTCAAAAAATCTGAAATTTTAAAATCATCTATAAATTTATCGGTCAGCCAGAGCATGAAGGCATTGATCACCAGTTTAAACAAACCAAAGGTAATAATCATAAGGGGTAAGCTTAGAAAAATCAGGAACCAGCCTGTAAAAAAATTTATTAATGAATATACAACTGCCACGCAAATGGCAGTAAAAAAACTTTTAACTTGAATACCAGGTAATAATTGAGCAACTAAAAATACTGCCACACTCAAAATCAGAATATTGATAATCATCATAAAATCTCCAGTTAATATTAAAGCCCATCTCAAAAAAGTCTCCCAAAGTTTACCAGGGAAGATCAATCTTTACTATAGGCCATCAAAATTTTCAATATAGGATCCCAAGATATTTTCCGATTTCTATCCAGGGGCTTCAAATTATTACAAAGGCTGAAAGAATAAAACTAAAAAGATCTGGTGGACCAACAATCATGAGATCACTTATTTTCCAGCCTGTAAGGTCTTAGATGTAAAACCCAGAAATATATTATATTTAGAGCCATATACAAAAAATAAGCACTAAAAAGAGTAGCAACCATTCCGTCTAAACCAAACTTAAATGACAAATAACCTCCGATACAAAACATAAATATTATTGTTGAAAGTATAATAGTTATAATTGCCACATTGGAATTATCAGCAACCTTTATATATGATGAAAAGGGATTTGTAATTCCTATGGCAATAAGAAGAGTCAGCATTAATCTATAATAACCGATAAGGTCATGATACAATGGAGACATAAAATAAATTATCCAGGGAGAAATCATGTAAAATATTACGAATAAAACTATGGTCACTATCAGACCAAAACCAAGAAGTGACCGTATTGTAGAATTTATTTTTTGTGGTTTATTAATTATTTTAGAAAGCTCATTAACCGAAAAAACTTTTAAAGGATAAACAACAATCAGGGATAAGCCGAACAATCCCATTAAAGCACAAAAGTCACCCACTTGGTGTTCACTGGTAACACTAAAAAGTTCAAAAACAATTATGGCAAAGGCTGAAAAAGTGTAGGATGCTATGGATAACAAAGAATAGGAAAAAATAAATGTTTTCCAATTGACAGGTTCTAACGATTGTTCAGATTTTTTCTTAAACTCATTTGTTTCAAACAAAAATTTCAAAACAAAAAAATAAACAATTGCAATTACACAGGCCGTAATATAACAAATTATTGCTGTATATAAAGACATAAAAAAGAAATTAATCACAAAAAGCAGAACCAAAAAAGTAACACTTTTAACTGTATATAATGATATTGCGGATATGTATTTTGAGTTTGACCTTAAATATGCAAAGCCGATGGTAAAAGCAGTTTCTAATAACGCCACAAAACTCATCATTAAGAATGGATGATTAATGTGTTCCTTCTTAAAAATAAGAATCAGAGTTGTCATTATTATAGAAAATAATATCAAAGCAATCGCCACCATCGGATAAATTGTTTTTTGATATAAATTTCGTATTTCACTCCATTCTTTGTTGCGAATCCTACTCCATTGCACAGGAATATATTTGGTTATGAATCCTGCAAGTCCAAAAGTCAAAACTGCGCCGAAAAACTTCATGCTTGCTGTAAAAGATTGAAAATCACCAAACCCCTCTTTTGTTAAAAGATGCGATATGAAAGCTATTGCAGAGAACATAGCAACTTCATTTATACCTACTATCATAAAGCCCAGGGAAAAGACCTTTAACATATCTTTAAACTTCAAAAGTCACATCCTTTGTTAATTGATTTTAATTTTCAACCATAAAAAAATTGGTGATATCCATACAAAAAAATATCAGTTAATCAAAATACAGCTATTCTTCTTTTTGGTTTTTCTGATTTTTCATTTTAATGTACCAATCTTCTTTACCGTACTGCTTATCTGAACATTCCGGGCAAATACCATGGCTGAATTTTGCATCGGAGTGGTCATGAATATAGGATTCAATTTGATTCCAATATCCCCTATCATCTCTTATTTTTTTACAGAGGGCGCAAATCGGTAAAAGGCCGCTTAATTGCTTAACTTTTGTTAAGGCATTTTTAAGTTTATTAATCGTTTTTTTATGTTCATCAATCTCTTTTGTGAGTTGCAAATTCACATCGTTTAATTCTTGGGTTCTCCCATGGACGTTAGATTCCAGATGATCTCGTTCTTGCCTGAGCTTCAGAGACATCTGGTTAAAAGCTTCGGTAAGATCACCCAATTCACGGCCTGGGAACAAATCTATTTGTTCGCCAAGAAATTGCGGATTATTGGCAATACTCATTGCTTTAGTACAAATTTTGTTCAAAGGTGAGAACACCCATTTTTGACCAAAATAAATCGATAATACATAGACAACTATCAAGGTTATTCCAAATAAAATGGATAATTTTAAAATCATTCTATTTACATTTGCATAGGCTTCAGCAAGAGGAATCCGAATAGAAACGGCTGAAACTATTTCCCCAACATTACGCTGAAAACTTCTATCAGAACCATATTGTGCCACTAAATCGGCTGGTGCCACATCTGGAGTACTATGACAACGCAGGCAGCTTTTCTCCATGGTTTCTCCACGTCTCAATGTGACAAAGAACGGCTCATTATCTATGTCTCTAACCCTGGTGTTTTGAATCAATTCGGAAGATTTGTTGAGCTCTTTTATAAAAGATTTTTCAAACTCGTCCGCCTCATTTTCTGGACTCCTGGCATTTATTGCGGCTTCCTTATAATAATAATCACTTTCCAATAGCTCATGATAGTACTTATCAATTTGCCTGACTGCATATGTGGAAGACATCCAAACAGGTTCAAAATATTTTTTTTCGACAAAGGGTTCCATCTTTTTAAATAAGGTGGGTTTCAATTGATGGGAAAAATAAGTATGGATAGCAAGATTTCTATCCAATACAATTCTTACCTTTTCTTTAGCTTCTTCTTGAGCATAAACTTTCATTTGCCAATTTATAATTAAAATTGTGACAATACCGGCAACAATAATGATAAGACCAGCTGATAAAGATAATAAAATAGAAGCTTTAATTCTTTTTAAACCTTGGATCATACGATTATCCCTGAAATGGCTTAAATATTAAGATAGAATAAGCATATAGGAAATTTTTATAAAAAACAAACTGCTGTACCAAACCCAGGATCTTTTAAACTCACCTTCCAGCCCATAACTATCCTGTCGAAAAAACAATCATATAAAAAGACTGGTTATGCCTTTATCACAAAATATCGATGGGGCAAGCCTTAAGCAAACAACTTTGCCATGCATACAAGATCCTTGAATCCGTTTTCTACTTTAATGGCATTACGTTTTCGTCCTTCTGTCTCAAATCCAAGTTTTTTATAAAAAGTAATCGGTGCTATGATCCTGAATAAATTTGATCTCCTGATCAAGCGTAGGTACAGGATTACTCAAGATAAAGGAAAGATTCTCCTCCAGAATATCCTTGTAATATAATAAAATTTTCTCTGCATCGTCAACTGTTGCCTGGGTGATTTCTATGTTCATAATATTTTATCCAAAAACAGATACACCATTTTTTTATATAACTCCATTTAATAAATACCGCTGAATGACTCTCAAAAAAGTGAGGGAGTAGCAACATCATTGCTAAAAAAAATCAAGTTGATTCATTCCATCAAGGAAGCAAGCCAACTCAACTCATCCATATCGATGGCATCAATATGATAACCCTTTTTAAAAAGCTGGACACAGGTTTTAACAATATCACGGTCATAGAGCCTATCGACATTTTTATTGATAAACGCCAGCACTTCATTCAAGGGATAGGCAGGCCGATATGGACGATGGGCTGTCAGGGATTCGACAATATCGGCTACACTGACAATTTGGGCATCCAATAATATCTCATCTCCCCGCAATCCCTGGGGATAACCAGAACCGTCCAGATGTTCATGGTGCTGCAAAGCAATTTCGGCCACCGGCCATGGAAAATTTACCGGCTCCAATATCTCATATCCTTTTTGGCTGTGGACCTTGAGATAACCAATATCTTCAGGTGACAATTCTCCGGGACGAGATAAAATTTCAGAGGGAACGGCGATTTTTCCAATATCATGGATGAGCGCCCCAAGAAAAATCCCTTCTATACGCTCTTCAGATAGATCTAAATCCCGGGCTATATTTGCTGCCAGATGAGCCACACGCCGTTGATGACCTGCTGTATAGGGATCACGTATCTCCACGGTCCGTGATACGGCCAAAATAGTCTGTAGAAGGGTCTTTTTAATATTCATAGCATATTGTAAACGATCCTGTTCTGCCTGCTTTTGTTTTGAAATATCTCGAATATAAGCAATAAAAATTTTTGATGTTTCAGGGCTGATTGAAATTACTTCAAGTTCTGCAGGAAATTCGGACTGATCGGCCCGCATGGCAGTTATTTCTACCCTACAATCAATATTTTTTTTTCCTTCAGTGGTGAGAAAAGCAGTTAAACCATCTTTATAGGTCCGGTGTTTGGACAATGGAATGAACTTTTCAGAAACAGTGTATCCGATCACATCTTCGCTGATATACCCGAATATCTTTTCTGCCGCGGGATTTACATCGAGAATACGCCCCTTGTCATCCATAATCACAATGCCGTCAAGGGCGGATTCCACAAGTGCATGAAACCATTCCGATGAGATATCTCTTTTTAATCTGGATTGCCTGGTTTGTTTCATTGTCTGCCTCTATTTTTAGAGTTATCCTTGATGCCAGCGGCACCTTGCAGTCTTCTATGTAAAATCATGGTTAAAAGATAAAAATTTTATAATTTTCCCTATAATTTCAATACAAAAACCATACAACAAGTTATGATTTAAGACAAATTATATTGCAGAGATAAAATTCAAATATTGGAATAAAAAACCACACCATAAGTATAAAACCTTCAAAAAGCCTCATACTTCAACATTTATCTGTGCAACGAACTATCACACCAGATAAAATTATATAATTAAAATGGATGAGAAATACTATAACCACCATGTTTTACAAGGTTGTACTGAATTTTAAAATTTTCCTTGAGTATATTAGCAATTAATTCTATAAGATATCTTAAATTTTCTTTAGGAATTTTTGATGATTTCCGTGTACGGAGTCATCGTATATAAACATGACTACAACATTTAGGAGGTTTTATGTCAACTTTAGTATTTGGTCACAAAAACCCAGATACAGATTCTGTCTGTGCTGCAATTGCACTGGCTGATCTTAAGAAAAAACTCGGTGAAGATATTGCGCCCGCAATGCAGGGCGCACTCAATCCTGAATCTAAATTTGTTCTTGAAAAATTCGGCGTGGCAGCCCCGGAAATAGTTACTGCCTATGCCGGCAAAGATGTATACCTTGTGGATCATTCAGACCTCACCCAAAGCCCTGATGATCTGGGTCAAGCAAATATCCTTGGTATAGTAGACCACCACAAACTAGGAGATGTAACAACGGGACAACCCCTTGAGTGCTGGATCTGGCCCGTTGGCTGTACCTGCACTGTTGTAGCCTCCATGTACAAATATTTTGGTATTGAAATTCCAAAAGATATTGCAGGCATCATGCTATGTGCCATTCTTTCCGATACCGTTATCTTCAAATCCGCCACCTGTACCGATTCCGACAAAAAAGTTTGTGCCCAACTGTCTGAAATCTGTGGTGAAAGTGATCTGGATGCCCTTGGTATTGAAATGTTCAAGGTAAAATCAGCGGTTGAGGGAACCCCCATCCGGGAACTGGTTTTCCGTGATTACAAAGATTTTAACATGAACGGTAAAGGTGTAGGCGTGGGTCAACTTGAGCTTGTTGATCTTTCCATTGTTGACGGTATCAAAGCCGATCTTGAAAAAGATATTGCCGCTCTGAAAGCAGAAAAAGGTCATCACAGTGTACTCCTCATGCTCACAGATATCATGAAGGAAGGCACAGAACTTTTAATCGCATCCGATGACCAATCTATAGTTGAAAAAGCGTTCGGCGTTAAACCAGTTAACGCAAAAGCATGGCTTCCCGGTATCATGAGCCGTAAAAAACAGATTGTACCCTATCTTGAAAAAATATTTAATTAAAAAATAAGATCAGATAAACAAAGGGGGGCTGAAAAAAAAATTCACCCCCCTTTTTATATTGGATGTTCAACCATGGGGTTGAACACGGTCCTTATTTTTTCAGACAGCATGGCAACATCAAAGGGTTTGAAAATATAATTATCACACCCTTTATCCATCATCTGTTTAAGTTCTTCTTCTCTGCTGTAACCGGAGCAAACCAATACCCTTGTATCGGGACGAATACGTCTGATCACATCATAGGTTTCAAAGCCACTCATCCCGGGCATGACCATGTCCAATATTACAAGATCAATTTTACCCTCATCTTTATCCATTATTTTAATGGCTTCCATACCATTGAATGCAACCTCAACCTCGTATCCCAGGGTTTCAAGCATCTCAAAACAGACTTGCCTCACCCCTTTTTCATCATCTACCAATAAAATTTTACCCTTTCCATTGATAATTTGATCATCACATTCAACATCGGGGGTGATTTCAACCCGGGCATCCTCTGCCGGCAGGAAAAACATAAAAGAGCTACCCCGGCCGGGGGTGCTGTCAACCTTAAAAGCTCCTTTATGACTATTAATAATACCGTAGGCAGTTGCAAGGCCCAAACCGGTTCCCTGTCCCCTTTCTTTTGTGGTAAAAAACGGATCGAATATCCTCAACATGGTCTCTTTATCCATGCCGGCACCAGTATCGGCCACGGTTACTTTTACGAATGCCCCAGCCTCTTCAAACCCGAATTCATCCATCCTGGATTCATCTATTAAAACATTTTCCGATTTGATATTTATTTTCCCACCACGGGGCATCGCCTGCCAGGCATTAACGAAAAGATTCATCAACACCTGCTTGATCTGGCCCTCATCTACAACAGTTCCCCAAAGTTTTTTTTCCAGATATTGGCTGATAACTATATCTTTTTTAGTCCTGCCAAACATCTTAGCAGACATTTTTAACAGATAATTAAGGTTGATACGAGTGGTTTCAGGGCAAGTTTTCTGGGCAAACCCGAGAAGATTTCTTGCCATTTCAGCCCCGTTTGACACGTATTCATCAATATTGGCCAACCGCTTAAACTCAACACTCTTTTTATCAAATCCACTTTTCACCAGAGAAGCATATCCCTGTATCCCCATGAGTATATTATTAAAATCATGGGCAATACCCCCAGCAAGGGTTCCAATAGCCTCCATTTTCTGTGCCTGGCGCAACTGGGCTTCAAGATTAGCCCGCTCGGTCACATCCCTGGCAACAACATAAACCCCTTTGCGTTCTTTTCTATTACCACCGGCAGGCAGATAGATGGATGAAACTTTTAATTCCATAAAGGCATCGGTGTAAGAAAGACCATAACCGGATAAATTTTGAGCAGCCTTTTTAAATCGTAAATTTATTTCATACCCATCCAGCTCTTCCCTGGCCACGGCCACACGATCAAGCAGATCCTTAGCCTTAGGCCTATCATCCCCATGAACAAGATCTTCAAACAGGCTTCCAATCAATGTTTTTTGTGAAAATCCCAATAAAGTTTCAAATTGATCATTTACAAAGGTAAATGATCCGTTTGTATCCAAAGTAAAGACAAGGTCAGGAGAATTATCGACCATATATTTATATAGTTTTTCCGAGGCTTCAAGACGGGCAGATACCGCTTTTTTATCTGCCAGAAGATTGCTCTGGGCAAGGGCATTTTTAACAGTTTTTATCAAATCAGCATATTCAAAAGGTTTTTTCAGGTAATCCCATGCCCCTTTTTTCAAAGCCTTTACCGCAGATTCCACAGATGCAAAGCCGGTCATAATAATGATAAGCACATCACTATCCAGACTCAAAATACGCTCCATAACCTCATACCCGTTCATACCGGGCATGCTGATATCGAGCAAAACCAAATCAAATCGCTGTAATTCAAATAATGCAACCGCCTGGGCACCATCATGGGCACCCGTCACATTCCAACCTTCTCTTTTCAGGCAGTGGGCAATATTATCAACGATCCTTCTTTCATCATCAACAATTAGTATCTGTTCTGGTTTCATATATCTTTCCGATAATCGGTATTATTTTCCAGACCGCCCTTCCAATTTTTAAGATAATTTGGACTTTTCGTAACAAACAAGCCCGCATTTCAAACACCTGTTCGCTTCATCATGGGCCACACTCAATGAAAAACCTGTGGAAAATTTATCTTTTCTTTCCTCTCTGGATGCAGCTATATCAAGGATATTGCGAGGGGTATTCGGTACATGATTCAACAATTGGACGCCTTGAAGAACTGATAATTTGCTTATCATTTTAACAGGATCCGCAAATTCAATGCCATATATTAAATGATGCATTGCACTAGCTGCCTGCCTACCCCCATTAATGGCAGCAACGGCAGAAGAGTACTCAGAGATTACATCCTGTTGTGATAACAATCCATGTTCTCTGTTTGCATCTGGTTTTTTCTGTAGTTCAACTCCTTCCCATGCCAGGGGCAGCTTGATATCTACACCCGTTGTTACGAGTTCTTCATCTTTTTCTTCATCTTTTTCTTTTTCTTTTTCTTTTCCTGCCAAGGGAATAAATACCAGTTCCGGAAACCGTCCTGCACCGATGATCAAGGTGTCTGTATCAAGAATATGCTTTTCTCCCGTATCAAGATCAACATATTCAATTGCCGTCAAACTTTTATCTTCTCCCATTACCTTGGTGATACCGGTATTATAGATAATTGTCACCCCTTCCCGGGTCAACTTTTCCACCACCTCAGAATCAAAGGAAGAATCCTTGGAGTTTTTTCGTGAGACGACGGTGATATTTTCCACACCTTTGGATTTAAGTATCTCCAATGCATGGATCAACCCGTTGCCACCACCTGCTATAACCACCTTTTTTTTACAATCCACCACGATTTTTTCATCGGAAGCACTTCGGAACAGATCAATAAGCAGGTATGCTCCTGGAAATACAGTGGCGGCGACATCTCCCCCCCCCCTGGCAAGCCGGGAGTCCCAACCTCCAGTTGCGATGAACACAGCGTCAAAACCTGCGCCAAGCAATTCAGGTATGGTAAAATCTTTACCGGCTTCCCGGCTGGTTTCCATTTTAACACCCAGGTCGGCAATTCCCTGGATATCCCAATCCAGAACATCCGGGGACAAACGATCCCTTGCAATTGCAACCCGCAGGATACCTCCCAGGCGATCGCTTGTTTCAAAGACCGTAGGATCATGACCCAACCTGGCGCTAAAATAAGCCGCTGACAATCCTTCGACCCCACCACCGATCACAGCAATTTTTTTACCCGAAGGTGGTGCCTTATATGGCTGAATCCGTTTATCCTGATTCATTTCATAGTCACAAACAAAGCGTTTCAAATCATTAATACCCACAGACTCATCCTGGAGCAGCCTGCGACAATCAAACTCACACAGGGCAGGACAAATCCTGGAAATAACAGATGGGAAAGGCATTCTCTCTTTTATCACCTGGAGAGAACCATGATAATCGCCCTCCTTGATCAACCGAACATATTCTTTTATATTGATACCCGAAGGACAGGCCCGCTGGCAGGGAGTGACACAGTCTTCTGTTGTATACTCGCGTAAAATTCTACGGGTCACCGATGTGAGCCGGATGATATTTTTAGGACAAATCTTTTCACAGGCTCCACATCCGGTACACTTTTCCTGATCCACCTTGGGAAGCCCGTCTTTTCCAATGGCAAGAGCACCAAACTTACAGGCAGTCACACAGGTACCAAGTCCCAGACATCCAATCCTGCAAACTTTCATTCCCCCCATGAGCATGACGGCTGCCCGACAATCTTTAACACCACGATAAAGATAAGTTAAATCGGCATCAACATTACCATAATAACATCCTGACCCTGCAAATTCAGGTTCTTTATCAGACACGGAAACACCCATGATCTGTGCGATGGCCATGGCCACATCACTACCTGCAGCCACACAGGAATTCACATCGGACTCACCATCAACTACGGCCTGGGCATTGGCGTTACAACCTGGAAAACCACATCCCCCACAATTGGCCCCCGGAAGCACATCATCGATGGCAACCACTTTTGGATCCTCATATACATAAAACGCCTTCGATGCAATCACTAAAACCGTTCCGATCGCAATTCCCAATCCACCCATCATTAAAATCGATTGAAACATTTATAATCCTTCGAATGGTATATAATTTGTGTTACCTAAGTTTTTGCCCGTAAATTATCCACTACTGTATACCCCCGGGCAAAATAAAAAGTCAACAATATCAATAAAATTTATTTTAGCTGTCACATTGACAATAGTTGACCAATACGATAGGTAATGACCGTTGTCCGGGGCAACCAAGTGAAAATGTTAGAAATAAATCCTAGGAAAAAACCATGGAAAAAAATATTATAACAATAAATGAGAATTTATTGGCCTTTGAACCTGGTGAAACAATTCTTAGCATTGCACAACGGAATAAAATTGATATTCCTACTCTTTGCCATTTGAAAAACACCATCCCAACCAACACCTGTAAAATATGCCTCGTTGAGATAAAGGGCAAACCTGAACTTGTGGAATCATGTAAAACCGAGGCTTGTATCGGCATGGTTGTCTTTTCAGAATCACCAAAGGTTGTCAAAGCCCGTAAAAAAAACATCGGTCGCATGCTGGCATCGGGAAATCATAATTGTGCCATTCGCGATTTCGACACCGATGACTGGACCTCTTTCCAGCTCAAGGTTTTAGAAGACGACGGTAAAGAAGACCTCTGCCCGGTCTGGGGAGATTGTGAACTCCAGGACCTTGCCTATAGATACCAGGTCAAGACAAAGGGGATGCCCCTGGGTGAATGTCAGTATGAAAAAGAGCAAGCCAACCCCTTCATCATCAGGGATTTTTCAAGGTGTATCCTCTGCGGAAGATGTGTGAAAGCCTGTTGTGAAATACAGGTTAACAATGCCATCCAGTTCGGATATAAGGATAAAGATCTTAAAATCATTGCCAAAGACGATGTCACTCTCAAAGATTCTGATTGTGTTTTTTGCGGAGAATGTCTGCAAGTCTGCCCGGTGGGTGCCTTAATTCCGGACAAAGCCTTCAGGGATGATAGGTTTAAAGATACCCATACTGTGAGAACCACCTGTTCTTTTTGCGGTGTAGGCTGTCAAATGGATCTATTCATCCAGGATAACCAGATCGTAAAAATTGATGGGGCGGATATAGATTTACCCCCCAATAATGCAAGCCTCTGTGTCAAGGGCCGGTTTGGATTTGATTTTGTGCACTCCAAAGAACGCCTAACCCGACCTCTGATTAAAAAGGATGGAAAACAGGTAGAAGCATCCTGGGATGAAGCCCTGGAGCTTGTGGCACAAAAATTTACCGCCATTAAAGAGGAATCAAGGCCCGATGCTTTGGGAGTCCTCACCTCTGCCAGAATAACCAATGAAGATAATTATCTGGCACAAAAATTTACCCGGGCCGTATTAAAAACAAATAATATAGACCATTGTGCCCGGCTGTGACATAGCTCCACCGTAGCCGGTCTGGCTGCAGCATTTGGAAGTGGTGCCATGACAAACACCATCGCAGACGTAGAAACCTCCGACGTGATCCTTGTCACCGGATCCAATACCACGGAAAATCATCCTGTATTATCCAGTTTTATCAAAAGAGCGACATTAAAAGGCAAGAAGCTCTATCTCATAGATCCCAGACGAGTTACACTGGCCGATCATGCCGACAAATGGCTCAGACCTCTACCCGGTACCGACATCGCCTGGATCAACGGCTTGATGCATGTCATCATCAAAGAAAACCTCCATGACAAAAATTTTATTGAAACGCGAACTGAAAACTTTAATGCTCTAAAAAAGACCGTTGAAAAATATAGTCCGGATTATGTTGAAACCATCACCGGTATTAAAAAAGAAGATCTCATTGAAGTAGCCAGGCAATTTGCCAATGCCCCTGCCGCCAGTATTCTCTATTGTATGGGCATCACCCAGCACATCTGCGGTACCGACAATGTAAAATCCCTGGCAAACCTGTCCATGCTAGGGGGACATCTTGGCAAACCAGGAGGAGGGGTCAACCCCCTGAGGGGACAAAACAATGTTCAGGGTGCCTGTGATATGGGAGGGCTTCCCAACGTATTTACCGCCTACCAGCCGGTAAATAATAACGATATCAGAAGTAATTTAGAGCAGTTCTGGAAGGTCAAAGACCTAAGCCCCACTCCGGGACTTGTGGCAACGGAGATGTTCAATAAAGCCCATGACGGTGATTTAAAAGCCATGTTTATCATCGGCGAGAACCCAATGATCTCGGATCCGGATCTGAACCATGCCAAAAAAGCTCTTTCCAACCTGGATTTTCTTGTGGTACAGGACATTTTTGAAACCGAGACCACCCAAATGGCAGATGTAGTGTTACCATCCTTTTGTTTTGCGGAAAAAAACGGAACCTTTACCAATTCAGAACGACGGGTCCAGAGAGTGAGAAAAGCCGTGGAGGCTCCAGGCGAGGCGAGACGGGACTGGGAAATCATTTGTGGAATAGCCACCCGGATGGGCTATGAAATGAACTACGAAAACAGCCATGAAATTTTTAAAGAAATTACCGAAATAACCCCTTCCTATAAAGGGATCACCTGGGAGAGAATTGATAAAATAGGTATTCACTGGCCCTGCCCCAGCGAAACCCACCAAGGCACCCCCATCCTGCATACAACTCAGTTTACAAGGGGCAAAGGGTTATTCCATGCCATTGAACATACACCGCCGGCCGAACAAACCGACGAAAAATATCCCTATATTCTCACCACGGGCCGGGTTCTATACCATTACCATACCGGCACCATGACCATGAAAACAGAAGGACTCAATCAGCTTTCTCCCGAATGTTTTGTGGAAATTTCTGATAAAGACCTGGAAAAACTTGGCCTGGATGATAACACAATGGTGAATGTTTTCTCCAGAAGAGGTAAAATCACTGCCAAGCTCAAAGTATCTACCAAGGCCGTGGAGGGTACTGTTTTTATCCCCTTCCATTTTGCCAAAGCCGCTGCCAACAAACTCACCAACGGGCAGCTGGACCCCACAGCCAAAATACCGGAATTCAAGGTATGCGCTATCAATATTGAACCGGCATCTGCATAGAGGACCCGCTATTTAATCGAGGGGCTTGCCGCCAACGGCAGCCCCTTGATTATTTTCACAACAAACCCACTCAATTTCCCAGACAACACTTCAATATCCGACAAAACTTCAATATCCAACAAAACTTCATAATTTCGACCAGACAAAAGCCTTAACTTTTACAAAGATTTGTCTTTTATAATATGAGTTTTACCCCAAAGCTTAACTTTTCTTATGTCTCCAACCATTGATATGGGTTTCAAGGCCCATTCTAAAAAACAATTGCTTTCCATAATTTTTGGGTATAGGATCAATTCCTTTTTTTATAAAAGACTAAGAAGGTTATAAGAAGATGCCATTACCCCAGGAAGAAAGAATAGCTTTATCAAATGCACTTATAAAGGCCGTTAGAAAACATATTTTTTTCTCGCCCAATATAGAAAATCTCTGGCCTAGCATATACCAAAAATATAAAAAGACAATTTCACGAAAATACAACACCCAACACCTTCCCACTAATTTAGAGTCCCACACGGGAAAATGCGGAGCACTTTCCGATATGGTATGCCTGTTACTAAAACATTCCCCCATGAAAATATCGAGCGAAGTAAAATTTATGAAAATTACTTTTTACAAAAGTAACAACAAAGACAACCATTCTTTTGTAGTACTCCATGATGGTTCCCAGCATATTCCACGGGGTAAAACAAATGATGAAAAAAAAAATGGGCTAAAAAAAAACATAGATCAAACAAGCTCTGGAAAAACTGCCTTAAGAATATTCAAAAACAAAATATTTTACGAATTAAATAAAATTATTGACGATAAAATTGATACTGATAAAGATTTATTGGCTTTTGCTGAAATCGATGATTTTCATGACTTATACCATAATGAAAATAAAATCTTTTTTTACACCCAAGCTGAAAATTTAATCAAGAGATACTAAAAATAGTTTAAGACTATCTTGATTAAAGATAAAAAAACAATTGATTGACAGGATGGATAATCCTAAAATATACATTCCTGCATAAAAAAGGTTCTAAAACCATGCCATTGCCGAAAGAAAAAAAAGTAGCGTTGTCAAATGCTCTCATAAAAGCCGTCAGAAAACATATTTTTTTCTCCCCCAATATAGATAGTATTTGGCCTCTTCTATACCAACAATATCAAAAATCGATTTTATTAGGCTACAGCCACTACCTTCCTGATAATTTAGAATCCCACACGGGAAAATGCGGGGCCCTTTCCGATATGATATGTCTGCTGGTGAAAAATTCTCCCATGAAGATATCAGACGAAATAAAATTTATGAAAGTTACTTTTTTCAAAACAGATAAAACCGACAACCATTCCCTTGTAATCCTCCATGACAATTCAAAGTTTATTCCAGCATCGGGGCATTATAGTTTTTGCAATTTTTGTGGTAAATTTTTAGGTGACACAGATATTATTTGCGATCCATGGATCTGGAAAACAAGCCTGGCAAAGGATTGTTTATCACATATAGAATATGCAAGAAAATTTGAAGTAGAATCCTATTACTCGATGATCCAGTTTTCATAAATTGACAACATCTTGGCTGTCGGTTATTCTCTCCACGTTAACAATAAGCCTTATGTTTCAGCGATGGAGATGATTTGTAACGTCCCCATGAGTTAAGATGCATGTGT